>CAYSMQ010000003.1:0-36292 GCA_964432035.1 uncultured Ardenticatenaceae bacterium | reverse complement strand
TGACCAGCGGCGAAATCGTGGCCCAGGTCCTCTATTTCGCGCGTCGTCTAATAGCCGAAGATAAGCGTGTGACCAACATCGTGCTCATGGGCATGGGGGAACCGCTACACAACTACGATAACACACTGGCAGCCATCGACCGCATTACGGCCGAAGACGGCTTCAACCTCGGCGCGCGCAAGATTACGATTTCGACCGTTGGACTCGTGCCCGCTATCCGCCGCTATGCAGACGAGCAGCGCCAGTCCCCGATCGCCGTCTCCCTTCACGCTGCCACAGACGAAGAGCGCGACAGCCTCATCCCCGTCAACCGACGCTGGCCCATCGACGAGCTGATGGATACCATCCGCTACTACATCGATCAGACCGGTCGCCGGGTGACCATCGAATGGGCCCTGATTGCCGGAGAGAACGATACTATCGAACAGGCGCGAAAGCTAGGACACCTACTTGAAGGGCTCCTTGTGCACGTCAACCTCATACCCCTCAACCCCACCGAGGGCTATGGGGGACGCCCCTCTTCACGCCAGGCCGTCGACGCCTTCCGGCAAGAACTACAGCGCCACGGCGTCAGCAGCACCGTTCGCGTCCGCCGCGGCATCGACATCCAGGCCGGCTGCGGCCAATTGCGCGACCGTCTAATTCAGGAACGCGCGCAGCAAATAAAAACGGCGACCCTGAACCAGACAGAGGGCTCTTAGGTCGCCGCCTCTAAGTCAGTGACCTCGCAAGGTCACGGTAGATACGAAAGCGGCTCCAGCCGCGTCTTGTTCAGGCGGATTTCAAAGTGCAGATGGGGACCTGAGGAACACCCCGTATTACCCGTCCAGCCAATCAGGCTGCCCTGATAGACCGTCTGTCCGGGGCTTACGTTAAAGCCATCCAGGTGAGCGTAGAATGTCTCGAACCCGTTTCCATGATTAATGACGATCAGATTCCCGTAGCAATATGGGCTCCACGAGGCATACGTAACCGTACCCGTGTCTGAGGCGTAAAGCGGCGAGCCCGTGACCAGTCCGACGTCAATGGCCTGATGTCCGTACCAGTATTGCTGCGTAATGCGTCGCGCACCGACGGGCCATACGAAGGTGCCCGTGCCCGGTACGGCAACCACGAAGCCAGAACCGGCTTCCGGCGACCCCCCGGAGGATGTCGCCAGTGTCGGCGGATCCCAAAAGAAGACTTCACGCACTGCGCCGGGAACCAATATCTGAGTCCCTGGATAAAGCCTGTAAGGAAACTCTAGCTTGTTCGGCTCATAGGCTACAATATCTTCAATCGGCACCTCGTACTGCTCCGCCAGCCCCTCCAGCGTGTCGCCCTCCACGACGTCATGCAAGACGCCGTCGATGGGCAGGATGACGATTGTGGTGCCCGCCATCAATTGGCCGGCATCGTTGCTCAGAAAGCTATTACCACCCAGTATCGTCTCTTCACTGATGCCAAACCGCTCGGCGATGCGAATTGCCGTGTCACCGCTCTGAACCGTATAGGTGATGTAGTCATGTTCTGGGCGCGCCGGCTTGTACGTAACAGGAATTGGCGCGGGCGCCAGCCCATTATCCGACAATACCGGTAGCTCTGAGACGTCGAAGGCCGGCGTCGGCTCTACCTCGGCCACCACCGTGGTCGGCGGGGCGCTCTGTGCCTCGTCCAGGACCACAGCGCTCGCGGGCTCGACGTCGACCTCCCGGTCGAAGTCAAACAGGTCACTTAAACCCAGTGCCTGACTCCCCAGGATCAAGAGAAGGGCCACCACGAGTAAAACGAGGTGCCCCCCATATCTTTCCAAGAACTTATTTCTGTCTGCCATCTTCCCTCATAAGATGGCAATGCTAACATAAACGGCAGAGGCAGCAAAAAAGGGGCCTCCAAAGAGAGGCCCCCTCGAGGGTTCAACTAATTATAAGCTAATCTAGATAATTTTAACCCATGTCCTTCGTGAGCGTTTCCAGGAACTCGTAATTATTGTCCGTGGCCCTCATACGTTGCAACACCGCATTCGTGGCGCTGCTCAGATCGTAGCCCGGCGTATCCATCAAGTGACCTAACATACGGCGCATGATGTAGACGCGCTGTAATTCGTCGCCCGAAAGCAGAAGCTCCTCGCGACGCGTGCTGGAGCGCTCGATGTCGAACGCGGGGAATATACGACGCTCCTGCAGCCGGCGGCTGAGAACAAGTTCCATATTTCCCGTACCCTTAAACTCCTCGTAAATAACGTCATCCATACGGCTGCCGGTATCCACCAGGCACGTGCCCATAATTGTCAGGCTTCCGCCTTCTTCGATATTACGGGCGGCGCCAAAGAAGCGCTTTGGCGGATACAGCGCCGTCGGATCAAGACCACCCGATAGCGTTCGTCCACTCGGCGACACCGTCAGATTGTATGCCCGTGCCAGCCGTGTAATGGAGTCCAGCAATATCACGACATCTCGCCCGCCCTCCACCAATCGCTTAGCACGTTCCAGCGCCATTTCCGCCACCATACAGTGGGCCTTGACCGGCTCATCAAACGTCGAGCTGAGAACTTCGCCCTCGACCGAGCGCTCGATATCCGTCACCTCTTCGGGACGTTCACCAATAAGCGCCACAATCATAAAAATATCAGAATAGTTCTCCGATATACCGTTGGCGATATCTTTAAGTACAGTCGTCTTACCCGCTTTCGGAGGCGAAACAATGAGACCACGTTGCCCGCGTCCGATCGGCGCTACCAGATCTATCAACCTTGTGGAAAGAATGTTGGATTTCGTTTCCAGCTTGATCTTGGCTTCGGGGAAAATCGGCGTTAACGACTCGAAACGCGGCCTGCGTCGCGCCGATTCCGGCCCTTGGCCGTTCACAGCCTCAACGCGCAGCAAGCTGTGATACTTCTCATTCTCCTTCGGTTCCCGCACCTGACCAATGATCATGTCGCCAGTCCTCAGACCAAGGCGACGAATCTGCGAGTTTGATACATAGATGTCGTCAGGACTGGGATGATAATTGCGATCGACGCGCAGAAAGCCCATCGGCTGCTTGTCGTCATTAATGATTTCGAGCACGCCCCCGCGGAATTCAAGGCCCTTCTTGCGAGCCTCAGCACGCATTATTTCGTAGACCAGCTCCTGCTTCTTCATCGAGCTGTAGCCCGTAATATCGCGCTCGCGTGCGTCTTCGCGCAATTCAGTCAATTTCTTAGCTTCTAATGCAGCAATTTCCATTTGTTCTTCTCCACTCAGGTACCTGCTTCAGGTACGCTTGTATTGTCGGCGTAGCGCCCGCCTAGTGTCCCATGCAGCAGTCGCCGTGGACAGGACACGTCATGTACCATAAAAGGAAGTACGGGTGATTTCATTGTGAAAACATGAAGGGTATTTTGCCTAGCCCCTACTCAACAATCTGGCCCGACCGAATCGTATCTGTTAAAAAACCTTCGCCAAGATCGCCCAGTCAATAACACTATTTCTTGGGCTACCCTCATAGCAATTTCGCGAATTAGCGTTTCACAAACTGCGCTGGATATACTGGGGATTCAAAAGACAGTGGGGACGGTAAACACATTACCGTGTTCATTCCGACGCTTGACCACTGGAGGGAAGTGAAACGGGAATATTCTTTGGGCGCTCAAAGTATAGCACGCCCAATAAATAGCGTCAATCGTTCTTATGCCATTTTTATGACCTCGTCAGACTCGTGCACGGGTTCCTCAGCAGCCAAAAACTCCTCGGCCTTTTCCACCAACGAGCGGTTGCCGATGAATACCGGAATGCGCTGGTGCAGGCCCTCGGGAACAATTTCACGTATCGATCGATAACCGTCAGAGGCATAACCGCCTGCCTGCTCAATCAAGAAGGCCAGCGGCGCAGCCTCATATAGCAACCGCAATTTGCCATTTGGTTTATTCTCTTCTGCCGGATAGACAAAGATCCCGCCGCGCATTAGATTGCGGTGGAAATCGGCCACCAGTGAACCAATATATCGCTCAGATATCGGAGGCGCGTCGCTTCCATCACGACCGCCAAGCCAGCGCACAAAGCGCTGAACGCCCGGCGACCAGCGACCAAAGTAAGAATGATTGACGCTATAAAACTGGGGCGGTTCGGGAACCTTCATATTCTCATAAGTCAACAAGAACTCCCCAAGTTCTGGATCAAGCGTGAAACCGTGGACGCCCGCGCCCGTGGTATAGACCAGCATCGTGCTCGCTCCGTATAGCACATAACCGGCGGCTACCATATCCCGTCCCGGCTGCAACACGTCTTCCACACGCCCGCGCGTCTCCCAGTCAAGACAGCGGAAAATGGCAAATATCGTTCCGATACTCACGTTCACGTCGATGTTGCTGGAGCCATCTAGCGGATCGTAGACCAGACCGAAGCTACCTTTCTCATAATCGGGCGGAATCGTAATGATATCAGGGCGTTCCTCCGAGGCCATACAGCAAAGACGTCCGGTATGGTCACAGAGACGGTAGATGATCGTGTCGGCATACACATCCAGCTTTTGCTGCTCTTCGCCCTGCACATTGACATTTCCGGCGCGCCCTAAAACGTCCAACAGCCCTGCCCGGTTCGTCTTGTGCGCAATCGCTTTCGCTGCCAGCGCAAGGTCATAAAGCAAATTTGTGAAGTCGCCCTTGGCATCCTGCGGTTGATTCTCAAGGATGAATCGTTCAATGGTGACGATTTTCTCAACCTTCGGCAATGTCATAATCGTGCCTCCTGAAGCAGCTCAGCGGTCTTTCTGGATGCGTCAGAGTGTGGGAATAGGATTTCTACGCACCTTAACTAAAGCGGTTCCAACTCTACTACATAATAACGCAAATGTTCGAAGAAAATCTAGCCTAACAGGGAAATCACATAGTAGGAGATCGTTACCGACCACAGCAAACTATCAATTCGATCAAAAGCACCACCATGGCCTGGCAACATTCTTCCTGAATCTTTGAGGCCCGCCTCTCGTTTAAGTAACGATACGGCTAAATCACCCGCCGGACTAACGACGGAGACCAGCAGTCCAATTGCTAGCGCCAACCATAGCGACAGGCTCAGCACTTGCGCCAGGCCCACCGTGAGCAGCGTGCCCACAACGATTCCGGAGACATATCCTTCGATCGTCTTTCCTGGGCTGAGCCTTGGCGCCAGCTTGCGGCGCCCCATGCGCGTGCCAAAAATGTATGCTGCGGAATCCGCAACCCAGGTGCCTACCATGACTAAGATCGTCCAGGCTGCACCAGACTCTTCCAAACCCCGCAGTAAAAAAAAATGACCGCCCATCCATCCCAACACGAGGATGCCGGCGATCAGGGCTGCCCATTCGGCCGCTGCGTTTCCACGCTGTGCGCCCTCTCCCGCGCCCTTCTCGTAGGCCCACAAGGCATAAAGCGCCGCTGCGACCAGACTGATAGCCATGATAGGCGCGCCTAACTGAAATTCAGGCCATTGAGCCGCTACCAGCTGCGCCAACACAGCCGGAAGTATCAGAGCCACCGGCAAACGCCAACCAAGATGCGTCATCATTGTGGCATACTCCACAGTCGCCAGCCCTACGACAAGAAACAGTGGGATAAAATAATACAACCCACCGAGATAGATAAGCAAGACGGCAAGTGGCCCCAGCACAAGCGTAACTAGCGCGCGCTGGAGAAACATGTCTGACGCCGGGGGCGCCTGCTCAGTCCCGGCCTTCTGGGAGCGCGCCAAAGCGACGTTCTCTTTGACTGTAAGCAACCAATGCTTCATAAAGTTCTTCGCGATCGAAGTCAGGCCAGTAACAGGGGGTCGCATAATACTCTGAGTATGCTGCCTGCCAGATTAAGAAGTTACTGATCCTAAGCTCTCCGCTAGTTCGAATGACGAGGTCGGGATCCGGTAGTCCCGCTGTGAACAGGTAAGAACTAAACAGCTCCTCCGTCAACTCTTCGGGCCTAACGCCATCCTCAAGCATCTCACGCACTGCGTGTAGAATCTCAGCTCGCCCACCGTAATTGAAAGCCACATTCAATATAAGCCGGTCGTTACCCTTGGTCAACTCCAGCGCATCCCGCACCTTCTGCTGTAGCTCCGGTTCAATGCCGTTGAGGTCGCCAAGGTGATGTAAGCAAACGCCCTGGGCGTGCAGCTCGGACAATTCCTGATCGAGCACCCGAGTAAATATCTTCATCAGCCCCCGAATTTCAGACTCGGGTCTGTCCCAGTTTTCCGTAGAAAACGCGTAGATCGTAAGAATATGAATACCAAACTCCACGCAGGCATTAATAATCCGGCGTAGATTTTCCGCGCCGGCACGGTGACCCGCGACGCGCGGCAGATTGCGCTGCCGCGCCCAGCGACCATTGCCATCCATGATGATGGCCACATGCTTGGGTACGCGGACAGCTGAAAGATCTAGCGATTTCTTTCCGGCGGGCATTACACTTCCATTATCTCAGCTTCTTTCTGCTTGCCCAACTCTTCCATTTCACCAATATATTTATCGGTCAGTGTCTGCAAATCTTCTTGCCCTTCGTAGAATTCATCCTCCGCAATCAGCTTCTCCCGCTCAAACTCACGCAAATCGTTGAGCGTGTCCCTGCGGATGTTGCGCACGGCAACCTTGGCCTCTTCTACTCGCCTGCCCACCTGTCGGGTAAGATCCCGCCGGCGCTCTTCCGTCAGGCGTGGCATGGTCAACCGGATAATCTTGCCGTCATTGCTCGGCATAATCCCGATATCCGACTTCATGATTGCCTTTTCTATCTCCGGCAGGATGTTCACATCGTATGGTCGGATCGCAAGCTGCTGAGGTTCAGGAACTGAAACGAGCGCTACCTGTTTAAGATTGACCTCCGATCCATAGGCTTCCACCGTCACGCGGTCCAGCAGACCGGGCGAAGCCCTTCCGGTGCGATACGTTGCCATATCTGCTTGAAGCGCCTGCACGGCTCCAACCATTCGTACTTCAGCATCCTGCAACAATTCGCGAATCATGGGCCCTCCTCAATCACTAATACAAGACTGCATCGACGACTTCACATGCTCGCCTTGTCTAAATGCTCTCAATGGTCGTGCCCACTACCTCTCCCAAGACCAGTCGTCTAACGCTATTCTCCCGCCACAGGTTCAGGACCACAATGGGAAGTTCATTTTCCATACACAACGAAATTGCTGTGCTATCCATCACCCTGAGACGAAGGTTTAAGGCGTCGATATACGACAACTTCTTGAACCGCTTAGCATTCGGGTTTTTCTCCGGATCCGAATCGTAGATAGCATCGACCTTAGTCGCTTTTATCAGCACGTCCGCGCCAATCTCCATCGCACGCAAGGCGCCGGCTGTATCGGTCGTGAAATACGGATTTCCCGTGCCGCCCCCAATGATCACAATCCGTCCCTTCTCTAGATGCCGCTTTGCTCGCAACCGGATGTACGGTTCCGCAATCGTCTTCATCTCAACAGCTGTCTGCACACGCGTCACAACGCCCTGACGCTCCAATGCATCTTGCAGAGCCAAGGCGTTCATTACAGTTGCAATCATCCCAATGTGGTCAGACGTCGGCTGCTCCATCCCGTACTCGGTGCCAATCGTGCCGCGCCAGAGATTACCACCACCAATTACGATAGCAACTTGCACCCCCAAATCATAAACGTCCTTTACCATCGCGGCAACTTCCGCGGCGCGAGCAGGATCAATGCCAAACCCGCCCGGACCCGCCAGCGCTTCCCCACCAACCTTGAGCAATATTCTCTTATAAACCGGCTGCGCCATTATCTAAGCTCCGTGAAGACTCTACACTTTCAAGCTCTCCGCAATCGCCAAAGCAAGAGAACGTCGATTAGACAAAATAAAGGGCGTTCGAATGAACGCCCCTGAATTCGCTCCTAGTCAAGCGGCTCGCCAAGCTCGTATCGCACAAACCGTCTTACGGTAATGTTCTCACCTAGCTTCGCCATTGCGTTCTTAACCAAATCGTCAACAGTGACGCTATCATCTTTTACAAACGGCTGTTCCAGGATAACATTCTCGGCATAGAATTTGTTGAGCCGCCCTTCCACTATCTTCTCAACAACGTCGGCAGGTTTTCCCTCCGCCTGCGCGTCTGAGCGGATTTCGGCTGTTTTCTCTTCCCGAACATCCTCGGGAACCTCTTCCCGGCTAACGTACTTGGGCGCCATCGCAGCCACGTGCAGCGCTAAATCGTGCGCCAACTCCTGAAACTCATCATTCATCGCCACGAAATCCGTCTCACAGTTTAGCTCCACCATCACGCCAACGCGGTTCGCCAGATGCGAGTAGACCTCGATCACACCCTCCGTCGTCTCGCGATCAGAACGTTTTTCTGCCTGTCTCAGACCCTTCGCTCGTAGCGCTTGCGTTGCCTCTTCAAAGTCGCCGCCGGCTGCCTCCAACGCGTTCTTGGCATCTAGCACCCCGGCGCCCGTCAGCTCACGCAACTCCTTTATCTTCTCAATCGAAATTCCCATAATTTTCGTCTCCGTACTTTACAGTAAGTGACCGGTATCGAAATCTCAAGATACCGGTCACTCCGTTCTTCATCCTTGTAAAATCTGACGCTTGTAGCCGCTTACTCTTCTTCGTCGACGTCCGCCTCTTCCACCGCTGCCGCCGCTTCTTCGGCTTCGCGAATCTTAGCCAGCGTCGCAGCGCCTAAGAGATCCTCATCCGCCATATCTTCGTCGTAGTCGTCGTATTCTTCAAACTCGGCGTCCTCGTCGTAACCGGAAATCTCCTCGACGAGCGCCTCTTCACGCGCCATGCGCCCTTCTAATGCTGCATCGGCAAGCTTGCTCGTAATTAGCTTGATAGCGCGAATGGCATCGTCGTTGGCAGGAATGACGTAATCGATGACATCAGGATCACAATTCGTATCCACCATGGCGATCACTGGAATTTCCAGGATGTTGGCCTCGCGCACGGCTGTATCCTCGTTATTTACATCGATTACAAAAAGCAGATCGGGAAGTCCACGCATCTCACGAATGCCGCCCAGGCGCGAGTTGAGCTTCTCAATCTCGCGCTCCAGCATGAGCCGTTCCTTCTTCTTCAGAAGGTCAAACTCACCGGCGTCGCGTCGCGCCTCCAGGTCATTCAAATGCTGAATTCGCTGGCGAATCGTCTGCCAGTTTGTAAGCGTTCCACCCAGCCAGCGTTGGTTGACGTACGGCAACCGCGCGCGGGATGCTTCACGCGCAATAGTGTCCTGCGCCTGTCGCTTCGTGCCCACAAACAAGACGGTGCCGCCGCCCGAAACCGTGTCACGCACCAGGCGAAACGCCTCGTCGATGGTCACGATTGTCTGTTGCAAATCCAGAATATGGATGCCGTTGCGTTCCGTGAAGATGTAAGGTTTCATCTTCGGGTTCCAACGGCGTGTTCTATGTCCGAAGTGCACGCCGGTTTCCAGCAGTGCCTTCATTGAAACTACGGCCATGGGGTATTCTCCTTTAACTGTTTTGGTCTTCCACGCTTTTCGTCCCGTCTTGGAACTCGCACGGCCAATGCACCGTACTGTTCATCCCATGGAAATTGGGCCAGAACAACCGGTACATGCAAGCACACCCAATTCGGTCCAAGCATGTGTAAATTTACCGGCACAATCGTGCCAGCATCTCGATTATAGCTTGCGTGAAAGTTTACGCAAATCTCGTCTGATACGCGCGCCCCACGTTACTTCCAGCGCGTCAGAATTGTCTCCCGCTGAAACGCCTGCACCCCAACGTATATGAGGACCGCATCGATGATAACGATCGCTAAGGCGACAACGAGTACAAACTCGCGATCAATTAGAATCACCCCGGCAGATTGGCCAACGACGCCCACGATAATGGGCAAAATGATCAGCATTGAAATCTGTTCGGCCACCCGTGGATCCGAGACACGAGACGAAATCATCATGGCAATGCATACCGCCAACAGCGTCAGCAGCGGACCCACGACGAAGATCGCCAGCGCCCATAGTGGATCCAGGAGATACGCAAATGCGGCCGGGCTCACCATGAAATACATGATCACTGTAAAGAGGCCAAAACTAAACCACGTGGCGGCCACAGCAGGGATAATCGCTGCCAGCGCCTTTCCGGCCAATAATTCCGTCGTCGTGATCGGGGTTGCCAGCAGCGGCTCCAGGCTCCGCGTCGTTTTTTCACCCACGATGCTATATGCTGCTATGGTTACCGGGATAGCGACGGGTAAGATCATGAACATGAACGCGTAGAGATTCAGAAAATAGACCTCGCCACACTCGGCGGCACTCAACCCCACGCACAACGTGTCCATTGCGGGGAGGCTCTCCTCGAATCCTGCTTCTTCTGCGCCCATTCCACCGGTTGCCAACATGGTCACCACGGGTAATGCAATGAATATCAGCGGCAGAAACGCAACGCTGAAAAAGACTAAGCGGTTCTTGAAAACCTCACTCCACTCTTTCCCAATAATCGTTTTTATCTTATCCACAATTCAGCCTACCTTATTAGTCGTTGCATCAGCAGCGGGTCCTTACGACCTGACCATTTGAAGATAAATGTCTTCTAGGGAATGCCGTATCTCTCCAACAAACTGGATTTCTGCGCCAGCCCCCACCAGAAGCCGAATTAGCTCCGGGTTGTAACGTTCGGGCTCGTCGATCGACAACACTAGTTTATTGTCGACGGCCCGCGCCTCACGTACATACGCCAACTCTTGCACCGGTGGCAAACATGGCTCTGGCGCACTTCCCAGATGGAACACTACCTGGCGCCCGTAGATCTCCCTCCGCAGCGCCCCAGGTGTGTCCACCACACGGAGCGTCTGGTTAAACACCGCGATCCGGTCACAAAGCCGCTCGGCCTCGTCCAAATTGTGCGTGCAAAGAAAAATCGTACGTCCCTGTGTGCGCAGCTCTTCTACGAAATCGCGCACGAGCTTCGCCGCCTCCGGATCTAACCCAGCCGTTGGCTCGTCCAGGAACAGCACGCGCGGCTCATGCAACAAGGCGCGCGCAATGGTCAACTTCTGCTTCATACCCTTGCTAAACGTGCCTGCTGGATCCTTGCGCCTATCCCATAGACCCAACAAACGCAAGTAGCGCTCCACCTGCCCGTCCACGTCGTCCACTTCATACAGACGAGCATAGATTTGCAGGTTCCGTTCCGCCGGCAATCGCTCATAAAGACCGGGCGCCTCTGTCAGAATTCCAACGTGACGCCGGATCTCGCGGTCGTCCTCGCCTACATGATAGCCTGCCACTTCGGCCCTTCCACTCGTCGGCGCGATCAAACTGGTCAACATGCGTACCGTTGTCGTCTTTCCTGCCCCGTTGGGACCCAGGAAACCGAAGACTTCTCCCGCCGCAATGTCCAACGTAAGTTTTTCGACGGCCACGATGCCATTAAAATACTTGCTGAGATTCTCCGCTTTGATCATGGTAAACTTCCACTTTCCTCAACTGTTAACTGTAACGACTGTCCTCCAGCTTTGCCTCCATATCCTCCAGCTCTACCTTCGGTAACGGCCGCTTCTCCGGCAATAAGGCCGGCTCTGGCTCCTGATCACCAGGCGATGGTGGACGCCAGCGGTAGATCAGACCCAGACTGACAAGCGCAAAGACAGCAATGCCCACCTCCGCCCGAACGGCGGAACTGTACTGAGCGACGACCAGCGCGGTCGCATTCAACAATGTGTGCCAGCTTACCGCCAGCAGCAACCAGCGCAAGGACCCTCTGGCAACCGCGCGCAAGACCATGAGCGAAAGCGACAGGTGCACAACAATCGTAAGCGCGCGCTCAACCGCGCCCAACATCATCTCATATAGGGGAGCTTCCATCAGGGTAGCCACTTCTGCCTGCACGCCGGCAAGAGCATCGTCTGGAACAAGCCCACCGAAAGCGCCTTGTGCTATCCCATAGAGCACGGCTGCATTCACCACGACGATGAGGCCCAGGATCAAGGACTCAATTCCCCCATGTCCGGCGCCGACCATCAACCCTTCTGACCAACTCCGCGCGTCGCGCCTCCAGAAGCGGAACGTGACGTAGCGACCAACTTCTTCAAACACGCCGGCCGATAGACCATACAACAGCGCCACAGCGACAAAGAGACCAACCTCGACCGCAGGATCAAATTCCGGCATGAAACGCGTTTCCACAAAGCGATTAAACGGAATATGAATGAGCTGCGAGGCAACAAAGGTCACGGCGCCCGCGCCAAAAAGACCCCACTCTACGCCGAAGCGCCGTGCAAACGAGGACGCAATGAGCAACGGCAAGACAATCATTATCAAGCCGCTGACGCCTAATAGAATGAAGTGCATCGTCAATTACCTTCCAAGATCTATACGCGCCCGCGTCGCCCCGGTTGCACTACGATGGGACCCTACCCAATGCCACCGATTATCCTCGCGTCGCTGTTTTATGCCACTACAGTCAGCTATAATGCCAACCGCGGCGTGGCTGCAAACTTGGCGCCGAATACCGCGATTCCACTTAAAAGCACGAAGGAAACGAGTATGACCACACCGGAACAGCCTTCTACACTGCCTAATCTCGAACAACTACACGAACTCATCAACCGTGGTGACCTTACAGCCGTCGCCGCGCTATTGGCCGACGTCCATCCGGCCGATATTGCAGACTTGCTCGACGCAATAGAGCCGCAGGACGCGGTCATCCTTTTTAATCTGCTCAATCTGGAAACCGCCAGCGAGGTCCTTGATGAGACCGGTAGCCTTGTAAGACAGGAACTGCTGGAAAAGGTAGACGACGAACACCTCGCCGATCTTCTGGACGAGCTGCCCATGGACGATGCGGCAGAGTTCCTCGAAGATCTGCCGTCGGGTACGGCATCGCGCCTCCTTGGATTGATGGAGCCCGAGGAAGCGCAAGATGTGCGCGAGCTGTTGCGCTACGAGATGGAAACGGCCGGTCGCCTGATGACGACCGAAATCGCCATGCTGCGACGGCAGTGGACGGCGGCTCGGGCTCTGGACTATCTGCGCTCGCTGACGGAGGCCGAAACGCTTCACTATCTCTACGTCGTCAACCGCCACAGTCAACTGCTAGGCGTTGTGCCCTTGCGCAACTTGATAATGGCAATGCCGGACACCGTAATCGAAGACATCATGTCGCCCGACGTCGTCGCCGTTCCCGTCACCGCCGATCAGGAAGACCTTGCCGAGTTCATCTCCCGCTACGACTACTATGCTATCCCCGTCGTCGACGGAGAAAACAAGCTCCTGGGCGTGGTCACCGTCGATGACGCGCTGGATGTTATCACCGAAGAGACCACCGAGGACATCCAGCGAATCGGTGGTTCAGAACCTTTAGCCAATCCCTACTTTGCCGTGTCCATCCCGCAGATGGTCCGCAAGCGCATCGTCTGGCTCATGTTGCTCTTCGTCGCCTCTCTATTCACCAGTACCGTCATTCGCTCCTTCGAAGAAGTCCTCGCAGTCGCCGTCGTCCTAAACGCATTCATCCCCCTGATAACCGGCACCGGGGGCAACGCTGGCTCTCAGACCGTGACGACCGTCATCCGCGCCATCGCCGTAGAGGACGTCCGACTGAGCGATGTGGGCCGCGCCTGGCGCCGCGAAGCATCTGTTGGCCTCTTTCTAGGAATTATTCTAGGCCTGGTAGGTACAGTTGTGGGCACGCTTGTGGGCGGCGACCCGCAAATAGGTATCGTGATCGGCGTGACGCTGCCCCTTGTCGTCGTCTGGTCAAACACCGTTGCCACCCTCGTGCCGCTCGCTGCCGAGCGCATGAATATCGATCCCACTGTCATTAGCGCCCCCTTGATTACCACCGTTGTCGACGCCACGGCCCTACTAATGTATTTCCTACTGGCGCGCTGGATCCTGGGTGTCTAGCGCTCAAAATCGAGGAAATTTGCCTGAAACAACGTTTTCTCCCGCACTATTGGAAACAGTGCGCGCTGCGCGACACATTGTTGGACTCACCGGCGCCGGCGTCTCAGCCGAAAGCGGCATTCCAACCTTTCGTCAGGCTCAAACCGGATTATGGGCAAAATACGATCCGCAGCAACTCGCTACGCCCGCAGCATTCCGGCGCAATCCCCGGCTCGTATGGCGCTGGTATCAATGGCGACGCGAGCTAGTTTCCGGCGCCAATGCCAACCCTGCGCACTATGCCCTGGCGGCGATGGAACAGAACGTAAACCGATTTACGTTAGTCACCCAGAACGTAGATGGACTGCACCGGCAAGCCGGTAGCCACAACATCATAGAGCTGCACGGCAACCTCATCCGAAACAAGTGCTTTGAGAACGGACATCCCGTTGCTGCCGGCGCCGAGATCGCGTCCGACGACCCTGAAGACCCCCCCCGCTGCCCACAGTGTGGCGGTCTGTTGCGGCCGGACGTCGTGTGGTTCGGAGAGGCTTTGCCGGCGAGCGCCATAGAATCCGCCTTTTCGGCCGCCCGGGACGCCGATGTGTTCTTTGCCGTGGGAACATCGGCCGTGGTCCATCCGGCAGCTAGCCTTCCACTTGTCGCCCTCGAAAATGGCGCCCTCACCGTCGAGGTCAACACCGAAGAGACGACATTATCGCCACTCGTCGATTACGCGTTTCGCCAACCCGCCGGTGAACTTCTGCCCGATCTGCTGTTGGCGCTCTGGCCCGGCGCCACGATATCCGGCGTCTGATCTATCTGGACCAACCTGCCGTCAAGGCTTGAGTATCACCTTGCCGACAACGCGATCGCCCTCTAAGTGTGCATGCGCGTCGGCCGCCTGCTCCAGGGCAAACGTCCGCGATACAAATGGGCGAAAGAGCGCCTGATCATACCAATCCAGGATCTGCTCCATCCAATCCCTGACCCGCGCTCCTTCTTCCCAGAACAGTTCCAGATTGACGCCCGCGACGCCCTTACTGTCGCGTTGTAGACGTGCGGGCGTATAGGCAGGCGCGCCAAATAGCGCCAGGAGGCTCTGAATCCACCCCGGCGGCTGCTGCGCCAGGGCGCTGGCGCCAACGTAGTTCACTAGACGTCCGGCCGATGATAATAAATGATAGTTCATGCGCCAATGGAGATCGAGGTAGGGATTGATGATCAAGGGAACGCCTGCTCCATCTGTAATTTCTCGTACCTCAACCTGGTAATCCGAGACAAATGGATCGATGGCGTAATCCAGTCCCTGCTCCTTTAGAGCATCATGGTGCACTTCTTCCGACGTGCCAATCGTCGTGGCGCCTGTCAGCCGCGCCAGATGGATGGCCGCCACGCCCACGCTGTTGTTGGCACCGTGTATGAGCACCGTCTCCTCCGCCCGTAGCGACCCCATGACGTAAATACAGACAAATGCCGTCAAATAATCAATGGTCAAAGCTGCACCGTCCGTCTCATTCATCCACGGAAAACGCGGAAAAACCTGCGTGTGATGCACACAAAGAAAGTCTGCATACGCTTCCCCACGTGTATAGGCCAATACAGCGTCACCTTCCTTGAACCCCTGGACGCCCGGCGCAACCATGTCTACTTCGCCCGCCACTTCCAGCCCCGGCACAAAGGGCGGTTTGAGATGAGGCATCGTGGCCCCTGATCTTGCCAGCACATCGACGTAATTGACGCCGATCGCCTCTACTCGGATGCGCACCTCACCTGTGCGCGGCGTCGGGTCCGGTTCCTCCCGCATCACCAGCGACTCCGGCGGTCCGTTCCGCAAAGCCCAAATTTGCTTCAAACCTTCTCCTCCATACTATCCACTGACCGGCGCGTCACGCGAACCATTTTGTTCCAAATCGACGGTAGGTGCAATCCGGCGTCCGACATACGGGCTCATGTCCCTTCCACACACAACACACCTACCACAATAGTCTCCATTGCGGCGTTCTCCCGCGCCACTGAAGAAAATCCGCTATAATACGCAGGAAACCATCGCAGTTAGCAACACGAAACTTCGAGGCGCGATGTGTAGTGCAAGCCGTGAGGTACGCTTATGTCCCCAAAAATCGAAAATCTACCCGATGGCTCATCTTCTCAGCGCGATAATCTTAATCATCAGGCCATCGAAGACTACTTGAAGACCATTTACGTCCTGGCTGATGAGGGAGAGAACGAGCGCATCAGCACGTCACACATCGCCGAAGCGCGCGATGTGAAACCGGCATCGGTCACGAATATGATCCAGCGGCTGGCCCGACTCAATCTCGTCGATTACGAAAAGCACAACGGCGTCAAACTCACAGATAGCGGCCGTCAGATTGCCCTGGAAGTCATTCGCCATCACCGTCTCATCGAACTCTATCTCATGGAGGCGCTGGGCTTCGGCTGGGACGAAGTTCACGAACAGGCCGACATTCTGGAACACGTCATTAGCGAGAAACTGGAGGAACGCATCGCCGCCGCGCTTGACCATCCCACCGTCGACCCTCATGGTGATCCCATCCCCAGCCTCGAAGGCGCCATCGTCACTGTAGACATGCAACCTCTAGCTACGTTGAAAGAAGGCCAGCAGGCCCGCGTTGGGCGCATCGTCGACGATGCAAACAGCGAAATGCTACGCTACCTTGCAGATGTGGGCCTTACACCCGGCGCTGAGTTTCATGTCCGCCAAGTTGCCCCGTTTGACGGACCCATTACCATAAAGCTAGATGGAGACGAAAAGGTCGTCGGCTTTACCGTCGCCTCCGCCGTGCTGGTAGAACTACTCGATCAGGTCGGCAAGTGACATTTACTGTTGCATCACTTGCCTTGACCCGGCAACATGCATATTATTTCAGCACGCATGTGATTCGTTCACTGACGGAGGCCAGAAGGAGAAAAAATGAGCGAACAGGACAATTCAGTACAAAACAACGAACCATACAATGTGAGCCCAGAACTTCTGGAAATACTGCGCTGTCCTAAAGCGGTGCAATCTGACGAATACGGGGACGATCCCGGTCGTTTGAGGCTCGTTAGAGATTACTGGTTGGTCTCCGACGATTCTGGCTACAAGTATCCCATCCGCGACGGCATCCCTGTAATGCTCATCGAAGAGGGGGAGAAGTGGCAAGATGTACCGGAAGAAGAACTTCCCGTTCCCCCGCCTTCTTCATAGGCTAGCCGGGCTCCAGCCCCTGCGAATAGTTTGAATAAGCCTTAGCCACCGGGCGCGGGCGCCTCGAAAACGAGAAACTGTTTACCCGGTCGCGCCGACGCCTGCACGCGCACTGTTCCGTCTGGATAGTTTTCGCGCAACACCTTCAGCGCTGCCTCATGCTCCGGGTAAACAAGGTACAACTTGCGACCGGGCTCCTCTACGTGCGCCGAGATTTGTTCCAGGTCCGTAACAGCATTTCGCCACGTAATATCCTTAGCGTTAATCGCGATGTTGCGCGTGTCAACCCAATGTGGGTAAGCAACATGATAGGCATTCCGCAGATTTCCCCCACTCGCTTCAAATTGGCGTAACACATCGCCCATCTCCGTCGCGTTCCACAGGGAACGTCGAATGTTGGCGTCATACTCATGGAAGTACCAGCTATAACTGGTCACAACCGCGCCCCCAAGCAGGACCATCAGAACGAGCGGGGCGAAGAACCGGCGACCGCGGGTCGTCCACACGTACTCAACCAAGAGTGCGAGCGGTAGTGAAGCCATGATCATCACGAAGGACGCCGCTCCGCCCGTGCGTACCACACTCGGGTTTTCGCTCGGGAATGCCAGGCTCAATACTGAGGGAAGCAATAGAACCACAAAGCTGACCAAGACGTAGGCCGATGATAGTTCCCGCCGCACCAGTAAGCGCCAGATGACGTACGCCACTCCCAACACGAAAAGTCCACCGCTTACCGGGCCCAGCGCTGCAGCTTCGGGAACCGTATTCATTGGCACGACGTCCCCGCGATAGTTGAACATGAGAAGCGCGTCGGCAAAATTTTGCCAGAAGGTTCGCCACAGCTGGGCAGCCGGTGTCGGCGCCAGCGCGCGACTTGCCGCCCGATACCAGAATCCCGTCGGGTTTTCGGTCATGTAGCGCAACAGTGGCACGAACAGCAGCAGGCTCATCGCGCCGCCCCGCATCGCATTTAGCCAGAAATCCGCGCGCAATGTCGGATATGCCATCGCGCTACGACGCAAGCCGCCTCGCAAAGTTAGCTTCGTCACAATATCGTGCGCCACTCGTATCAGTATCAGCAGCACGAACAACAGCGGCACGATACGCATTGTCGTGTACGTATGCAGACCAATACCCAGAAAGGCGCCCGCCGCCAACCAATCATTGCGCCGGTTCCGTCGCAGAGCGCACAACAGAAAATAGACAGCCGGCGTTGCAAATGCGGCCGTAAAGGGAAAGCGCAACCCCACCCGGCTGATGGTCACATGCCAATGCGAAACTGCCAGAAAGAACGCAGCAAACAGACCGACTGGTCGCCCGTAAAGCTCCTTGCCCAGCAGGTACGTTAGCGGGACCGCAATGACGCCAAAGAGCGCCGTTCCCACCTTCAGCGCGAGATGTCCCAGTTCGAGAGGTGTCCACTGGATCAGCGCCGCCGTCAGATAGAACTGAAATGCCTCTCGACCCGTATTTCTCACAAAGAATATGGGCCGAGCCCCGATCAGAACGTCGTACACGTCCAGCAGCTTTTCAGCGTGGTCGCTGGTCATTTCTACGGGCACCGCGTTTAACCGAAAGGCGCGAAAAAAAAGGGCCAGACCCAAAATTGCCGAAAGAACCAGAACTGTAGACCAATTGATACCATGCCACCACGCCTGCGCGGCGTCCCACCAGCCGTGGGCAGGGCGCTCCAGCTGTGAGGCGACGAAATAGAGCAGGGCGGCGACCCATAGCCAGAATCCGCGATCCAGCCTATTCCCGTGGAACAACCAGAAAGCGAGACTCGCTAATGCCAGACTGTTTATTACCAGGGCCCAGCGCAAGATCGGCTGCCGCACCAGGAGCCTGGTCTCATCGCCGTCTCGCGCCTCTTCTCTGTCGTGTGCGAGTTGCCTGGCGCCGGCCCGCAAGGGCGGAACCAGAAAAACAATCACCGCCAACCCGAACAGGGCGGCGCCCCACAGCGGATGGCTTCGCTGAGCCATGACGAGATGGCCAGCGACTGCCATCGTGACCGTCAGAAGGCTCGCCATCAGCGGCGCCGCAACACCGAAAGTGGCGCTTTTGTCAGACGCGGCCTCCGCTTGCTCTTGCTGCTTGCTAAGTGTGGTCATAACGTTATTCTGGCAACGGCTTCTGGTCGCATATTGTACGTCCGTGATCCCAATGTGCAATATAGCAGCCGCCACTGCGCCCACATACCACCTTGTCAAGCATTTCGCCTTCTGGTATGGTCCAGGCACTTGCGTGCCGGACGATTATGAAACGAATCTTGCTTATCGAGGATAGTCTCGAAAACACAATCCTGGTCGAGCGTGTGCTCGAGGCCAGCGGATACCAACTGTTGCATGCAGCCAACGGTGAGACGGGCATCCAGCTGGCAGTCGAAGAAACGCCGGATCTGGTGCTGATCGACATCGGTCTTCCCGATATTGACGGGCACACCGTGCTCACGCTCTTGCGCCAGGTAAACGAACTAGAGGGCGTGCCGCTGGTGGCAATCACTGCCTGGCCAGCAGACCTTGCGCAACAAATGTGTGAACGCTACGGGTACGACGGCGTTATCATTAAACCCATCAGCGTTCGCTCGTTTCCGGGGCAGATTGCCGCCTTTTTTGAACCCGACTCCTAGCCACCAGGAACCGGTCGGGAATGAAAACAGTCAGAGCGAATTTGATTACCGAGCACCAGTTTGGGCAGGCGATAAGGTGAGCAGCACCATCGAGCTTGTTGCGGCGTCTGAGTTCAGCCTGGAAGAGCTGGCTGAGGCCTACAACGAAACGCGCATCGATTATATCATTCCCATGCCCATGACGGTGGAACGGCTGCGCGAATACGTGCGCGTATATGATGTCGATTTGTCTTGCTCTTGTGCGGCCGTCCGGGCCGGAACGATTCTAGGTATCGGCATGCTCGGCGTGCGCCAGGGTCGCGCCTGGATCACCCGCCTCGGCGTCCTACCTTCCGGTCGCAGACAGGGCATCGGCAGCCGCCTCATGTCATTCCTGTTAGACGCGGCGAGTAGGCGTCAGCTGGACGAGGTCTGGTTGGAAGTCATAGAAGGAAACAACCCGGCGCACGAGCTATTTACCAGCCTGGATTTTCGCGAAACCCGCGAGCTTATCGTCGCGCGCCGTCCTCCATCATTTCCCGAACTTGCCGCCGGTGAACGAACCATCCGCCCCCGACTGAGTGACGTGCGAACGCTGGATCGCAAGGCGACCCTGGCCCTGCTAGAAGATAGAAGCGACGAGCCCAACTGGCTCAATCAAAACGAATCGCTGCACAAAGTCGCCGAGCTTTCCTCACTCCTCATCGAAACGCACGATGGCGGCAAAGGGTGGGTGACGTTCCAGACGAGCCTTTTGCGCTTGACCCGTATCGTGGTCAATATAATCTCCGGCGCGCCTGCGCCCGTTGCTGCCACGATCTTACAAACTTTACACGAATTCTTTCCCACTCAGGACGCAATCGCCGAGAATGTGCCTGCGAACGCACCCTGGTGGCCCGGCTTCCAGCAAGTAGGATACTTCGACGCCTTCCGGCGCATCGAAATGGTCAAAGAGCTCTGACGCGCCAGACGCTCAGAACATAACCGGAGCCAACGCTCTATGAACCAAATTACACCGCAGCACGTCCAGGAGAGCCTGCAACGGCTCGCCGGCATTGCCAATCGCACACCTGTCATCACATCAAGAACGTTGAATACGCAGTCCGGCTGTCGCGTGTTCCTCAAATGCGAAAACTTCCAGCGGGTCGGCGCCTTCAAATTTCGTGGCGCCTACAATGCCATCAGCCAACTGGATGCGTCCCGGCGTGAGGAAGGTGTAATAACTCACTCCAGCGGCAATCACGCCCAGGGCGTCGCGCTTGCGGCCCGCCTTCTCCGCGTGCGCGCCGTCGTCGTCATGCCCAGAGATGCGCCAGAGATTAAGCGCCAGGCCACGGCCGGTTACGGAGCCGAAATCGTCCCCTGCGCCGCCGAAGAGCGCGAGGAAGTGACCCAAGAGCTGATCGCGCGCCACGGCTACACCCTCATTCACCCCTATGATAACGAGCACATTATCGCGGGCCAGGGTACAGCTGCCTGGGAGCTGTTCGAAGAAGTTGGCCCGCTCGATCTGCTCCTGGTTCCCGTCGGCGGCGGTGGCCTGATCAGCGGCAGCGCCCTGGCGGCGTCTGCCCTGGCGCCAGACTGCCGCGTTGTTGGCGTCGAACCGCAGAACGCAGACGACGCCCGCCGCTCCTGGCGCGAGGGCCGTGTGTTCACGTGGGAGCAAGCACCCGACACCATCGCCGATGGCCTGCGCACACGCTACGTGGGTGAGCGAAACCTGCGCATCATGCGGCGCTATGTGCACGACATGATCACCGTCACAGAAGATCAGATTATCGACGCGCTGCGCTTCGCCCTTCAGCGTCTTAAGATCGTGATCGAACCTAGCGCTGCCGTGGCCCTTGCGCCGCTCCTCGCGGGCCATTACAGTGGCGAGGATCTGCGCGCCGGCGCCTTACTCAGCGGGGGCAACACGGACATGCTCAATTTGCGATTGCCGCAAATCGATTAGAATAGACAGAAGTTTCCATGTTAACCAGACTGTAGCCGGCGGATGCAACGCCGTCACAGGACATAAGCACAGGCAAGGAACAATGAGCGATCTTCCCCGCGTACTGGTTTGCGACGCACTTCACGAAGAGGGACTAGAGATTCTTCAAGAATCTGCCGACGTTCACGTGCGCCCCGATATTACGTTGCAAGGACTCCAGGAGGTTATCGGACAGTACAACGGTCTTGTTGTAGGACCCGATCGCCGCATCACGCACGACATCATCGAAGAGGGACTAAACTTACGCGTCATTGGATGCGCCGGATCGCACCTGGACAACATCGACGTTACGACGGCCCGCGCCATGGGCATCGAAGTCCGCAATAGCCCCAGCAGCAACGAGGTTGCGATCGCCGAACATACCATGACCCTCATGCTGCAACTGGTCAGTCGTCCTGACGTGGGAGATGGGCGGCTCGCCGGCAAGACGTTGGGCATCGTCGGTTTCGGACACATTGGCCGGCAGGTCGCGCGACGGGCGATCGCCTTTGACATGAAAGTCGTCGTAAACCAGCCGCGTCTAACGCCGGAGTTGGCCCTGGATGAAGGTGTGGAAGCCGCCGACCTCTTTGACCTGCTTGCCGCGTCCGACCTCGTAACCCTTCACGTTCCCTTCAAGGCCGAGACGGATGCCTTGCTGGACGCTAACGAGATCGAACAGATGAAGGAAGGGGCGTTTCTGATCAACACGGGCCACACTGACGTCGTTGACGACGCTGCCTTGCTCGCCGCTCTGGACGATGGACATCTTGCCGGTGCAGCCGTCCCCGAATATCCAGAAGAGGTCAACGCCCCTACCGGTTCGGCGGCTGTACGCGTGCGCCAGCATCCGCGGGTCTTGGTCGCCCCGCACGTCACGTCAATTATTGGTGATCGTCGCCGCGACGTTGCCGTCAAAGTGGCGCGCCAGGTGGCGGAGTTGCTGCGTGTTAAGCGGCCCAGCGAAACGTTGGCCCTGGAAGTCGTACCCATCTCGCAGGTCACGCCACACGAGTTGGTTGACGACAAACGCGTCGTACGACTTATGAAGCGGCTACAAAATGAATCGCGCCTAATTAACCCCCCCATCGTCACAGAGTGGAATGATCGCTACGTGATTCTCGACGGCGCCACGCGCTTCACCGCCCTCAAGCGCCTGAACTATCCCCACCTGATCGTGCAGGTCGTCGATGCTCGACGCGACGATTTCGATCTTCATACCTGGTACCATGTCATCTCCAGCAAGAAGCCGGTGACAGATCTCATCGCGCAGCTACGAAAAATTGACGGAATCGGCCTAGAATCTGTGCGTAGCGACGAGTTACAGGGCGTATTCCGCCAGCAGGATGCCCTCTGTTATTTTCTAGATCGCGATAACAAGGCGACGCTCGTCAGGGCACAGCCCGACGCCGATAATCTTGCGCTGATGTGCCGCGTTGTGGATTGTTACAATCAGTGGGGAGCCGTCGAGCGCACGTTAATCACGGAGTTGAGCCGCCTGCGCGGACAATTCCCAGATATGCGCGCCGTGGCTATCTTTCCGCAGTTTGCGCCCGAGACCGTGTTTGAGAATGCCAGCCACGACCGACTCTTGCCGGCCGGTTTAACTCGCTTCGTCATTCCCGGGCGAATCCTGCGACTCAACGCCGACCTGGCGCGCCTGAAATCAGATGAACCGCTCATCGCCAAACGAGCCTGGCTCAACCAGTATCTGGCAGACAAGTTGGCGCGCAGCCGGCTACGATACTATCAGGAACCGGTGATCCTCCTCGACGAATGAGGTAGGACCGGACAGGCTTTCGGAACCTGCCCGGTCTTATCGGCAATCAATCCAGAGTGTGGCTAGTATTAGTGTCCTTCGCTTCCGTCGTGAACGTGGCCATGCGACAATTCATCGTCCGTCGCCTGGCGAACGCTAACCACCTTGATATCAAAATGCAAAGTCTCGCCGGCCAGCGGATGGTTGAAATCGAGCATGACGGCCTCATCGCCAATTCCGTCGATGTAAGCATCGAACAGCTGTCCACTGTTCACGTCGCGCATGCGTACGCTCATGCCTTCTTCAAGCTCCATATCATCAGGGAACGTCTCCAACGGCACACGTTGCACTCGCTCCTCATCATAGTCTCCGTAACCTTCGTCCGCTGAAACGGTTACAGCCTTCTCGTCGCCCTCATTCATGCCATACAACTCGCGCTCCAGGCCGGGAACGATCTGGCCCTGACCCTGAATATACTCCAATGGATCGCGACCCTGCGAGCTGTCGATTACCTCTCCATCGTCTAGACGGAGTGTATAATCGATTGTAACAATCGTATCGTCCTGTACCGTTTTGGATGTATCATTCGTCATCTTCGCTACTCTCCTTTGCTGCTTCTGAACGCCCTCGTCAATGGCTGGAAAAACAAAAACCGCTCAGACCTGTAGTATCTGAGCGGTTTGAACTCGTTATTGCAGTGTTTACAGTGTCCAGCATCCCGACTATACCGGTGTGCTCGCTACCTGTCAATTGCGCCCAAGAACGCATCGTGACGGCCAACCTCATAGGAAAATGCCCGAATTTCTTGACATCCCTGCGCAGCTTATGCTATTGTATCGAACGTTGGCCTAATCGCGTGTCGCGAAACCGCATGCTGCAGTTCTGCCGACATGCTTCTAGTTTGCCAGAGGAGACTACGATTATGATAAACACATCTTTCTGCATCATTGCACCGGCGGGCCGGACCCGTGGCGGAGCATTTCCGCTGCCCCGGCGTGGTGCGCCTCTGGTCTGTTGACATAATGATTTAGATTATACAGGCCGCAGCGCACCACTGAGTGCCTGCGGCTTTTTTGTTTCTCACGAGGGTTGGCCCGTTCGGGTCCAAGCCCAACACAAGAGGGACGCAGGCAATCGTACGATTGTCCGCGTCCCTTTTTTTGTTGTTTATGCATATTACGTTTGCACGACGAGTACCTGGAGGATGAATGATTAAGGCTGTTATTTTCGATGTAGGCGGTGTACTGATCCGAACCCATGACCACGGACCGCGACGCCATTGGGAAGCAGAACTCGGTCTGAGTGAGTGGGAGTCGGAGGAAATCGTCTTCTCCGGCGACATAGGGACCGCGGCCCAGTTGGGTGCGCTCACCGATGAACAACTTTGGCGCAAGATTGGACGGCGTCTGGAACTCAACCAACAGCGGCTCGCCGAGTTTCGCGATGCCTTCTGGTCAGGTGACGTGCTCGACGCCGATCTGATCGACCTTATCCGGCAGTTGGGCGCCCGCTACCAGACCGCCATCATCAGCAACGCCACAGATGCCTTGCGCCATTTGCTCCAGGAGAAACACAACGTTGCAGATGCGTTCGATCTAATCGTCTGCTCTGCAGAGGAGGGAATTATGAAACCAGATCCAGAAATCTACCGGCTCACCCTGAAACGGCTCGGCCGCAAACCGCAAGAGGCTGTCTTTATTGACGACAGCGCAGAAAACGTCTCCGCCGCCCGCCAGCTCGGCATGCACGCCATCCACTACCACGAGGGCCTGGACGTTGAAGGCGCCCTGGCCCAGATGGGTGTCGGAGCGCCCGACTCAGAAACGATCGATAGTAAGCAAAGAGAAACGAATGGAGATTAAACCAATGCAAGAACAAGAAACGCTCCTTCAGCTGGAGCAGAGAAGGATGTCGTCGCGACCTGGCGACATATACCTGGACGTACGCCGCTCTCGCTACGACGACGCCGACTATGCCGCGGCAGTGAATATCGAGAATGCAATCTACCCTGAACACCCGCAGCATCCGGACAGCTGGCGCTATTGGGATAGTAACCGTGAGGCCAAGTACCTTTGGCGCCGTTACCTTGGCGAAGTAGATGGACAGATCGTGGCAACTGCAGAACTAGGGCACACTCACTGGTCCTACCAACCGGGAAAGTTCTTTGTCTACGTCGCCGTCGATCCCCGGTACCAATGGCGAGGAATCGGTAGCGCCGTCTACAATTTCCTCATGGACGAAGTTGCGCTACTCGATCCGACCAAACTGGTCAGCCGTGCGCGCGAGGACCACAGCGGAAGCCTGAGCTTCCTCAAGAACCGTGGCTACAAGCCGGTTCTTCGTACGCCTACATCCCGTCTCACGGTCGCCGATTTCAATCCGGCGCCCTTCAAGGAAAAGGTGACACGTGTCCTGCAATCCGGCATCGGCATAAAAACCATGGCGCAACTACAGAACGAGGATCCGGATTGGAAGCGCAAGGTATATGATCTCGAGTGGGAATGCCTTCAGGACGTGCCTACGAGCGATCCCCTGACGCGGCGCAGCATGGATCAGTTCGAGCGAACGATCCTCAACAACCCACGGCTCTTGCCAGATGCCTGGTTCATTGCTGTTGACGGCGAGCGCTACGTTGGGCTAAGCGCCCTGTGGCGCAACCTTGCCACTGACAGCCTTCTTAATACCGGTTTGACCGGCGTCGTGCGCAGCCACCGCCGTCGCGGCATTGCAACGGCGCTCAAGGTTCAGGCTATCGAGTACGCCCGGCGCTACGGTGCGGAAGAAATCGACACCGACAACGAAGAGAACAATCCCATGTTCCAACTCAACCTTCAACTCGGTTTCCAACCGCAACCGGCATTCGTCGACTTCGAAAAGCAACTTTTGCCGCCCGTTTAACATTGACGCCGGGCGCGAGATGATCGCGCCCGGCGTCAGGAAAGGATAACTTGAAATGACCTTACCGCTTGTAGAGCTCTCGGGCTCGCCGTTTATCCAGGGCCATCGCCATGGCGACGTTTTGCGCCCGGCAATCGAACACAATCTGCGCGTCTACTTCGATCGCTTCTATCGCGAAGGCGGCGTCGCCCGCCAGGACGTCCTCCGGCGTGCTGCTCGCTACGCAGAATCGATTGAAGCCGGCAACCCCGACTACTTTGACGGCATGCGCGGAATCGCAGCCGGCGCCGGCCTCAGCCTCGAGGAAATCGTCGCGCTCAACGTGCGCTACGAGATTCTTTATTACCAGTACACGGTACGGCAAATCTCCGCTGCGCGCGACGGCTGCACCGCGGTCGCGCTTGCACCACAAAAGACGTCTAACGGACACCTCTGGCTGGGTCAGAACTGGGACTGGATTCCTGAAGTCAAGGGCGCCATGCTGCACACGACACATGAGGACGGATTCCAAACGCTGGCCTTCACCGAAGCCGGCATCTTCGGCGGCAAGATCGGGCTCAATAGCGCAGGATTAGGGCTGGCCATCAACGGCATCAGCAGCACCGGTGATGACTGGCAACGCCTGACGGCGCCCTTCCACGTGCGCTGTTACGAGATTCTTCGGCAGCGAGATATTGGCGCTGCCGGCGCCGTCATTGACCACGAAGCGCGCGCATGTTCGGCCAACTTTCTTATCGCCAGCACGCCCGACCGCGCCATCAATATCGAAGCCGCGCCCGAGACGGTCAACATCCTTGAGTGGCATCAGAATTGTCTCGTACATACCAATCACTTTGTCGATCCACAAAACATGGGGATCGAAGAGCCGCCGGACGATCTACGCCGCTTCTCGCACTTGCGACGGCAGCGGATGCAGAAATTCCTCGACGACGTATCCAGCGTCAGTCGGGAGACGTTACAGGGCTGGCTGCGCGATCACGAAAACAGCCCGCGTTCCATCTGCAGGCACGAGGATCCGGCGGCGCCAGTGGATGAACAGTACCGTACTGTGACCAGTGTGATCATGGATCTCCACGATCGCCGCCTGTGGGCCACCGACGGCCCGCCCTGTACCAATGCGTACGCCCGGTTTCGGTTAATGAAGCCCGGCAAGAGCAACATAAATTAACACGAAGCAAAGAGGAAAAACCATGAATGCCACGACAACATCCATGCTACCGCAGATAGCAAGCGTAAACGGTCAGACAATGGCGGCCCGCAGCAAGACGGCAGTTGCCGTCCACGACGTTCATAAAGTGTTTGGCAAATCGCGACCCTGGTTAGATGCCTTGCGCCCCTGGCGTGAATCCAAAGACGATCCGGAAGAATCACCGATAACGGTCGCCGTCGATCACGTCAGCTTCCAGATCCGCGAAGGCGAAATCTTCGGCGTCCTAGGTCCCAATGGAAGCGGCAAATCGACCCTCATCCGCCTCATTGCCACTCTCCTCCTTCCTGATGAGGGAACAATCGAGGTATTTGGACACGATGTCGTTCGCAATCCAATGGCGGCGCAACGCTTGCTAAATCGCGTATCCGTCGAGGCCTCCTTCTTCAAGAAACTATCGCCCATGGAAAACTTGCTCTACGGCGCCCGGCTGTACGGGCTTGAAGCGGGCGAAGTTCGCGAGCAGGTCTATAGCATCCTGGAACGCCTGAACATTCCACGTAAGAACATCAACCAGCCGATGGAAAAAATGTCCCGCGGTATGCAGCAGAAGATCGCCGTGACGCGCGCCCTTCTCAGCTCGCCGCGCCTCCTACTGCTCGATGAGCCGACCACGGGTCTCGACCCGCGTTCAAAGCGCGACGTACAGAGCTTTGTCCGCGAATTACGCGAGAACGACAACACAACAATCCTGTTGACAACGCACGACATGAACGAGGCCGAGACGCTTTGCGATCGCATCGCCATCTTGGATAGCGGCCAAATTGTGGCTCTGGACACCCCGCAAGGGCTCAAGGCGCTTGCCTCGCGCGCCGGCGATAGCGAGCCCACGCTGGAGGACGTTTTCCTGGAGCTGACCGGCAAAGCCCTTATTAAAGAAACCGACGATCCCATCTAATCACGGCGCACTGGCCAAAGCGGTGCGCCGGAACTCGAACTTTGAGAGGTTACAATGACAAGTGCAACACACAACCTACGCGCAACATACGCTTTTGCCGAACGCAATTGGAACCTGGTACGCCGCTATTGGGCCTGGGAAGTAGCCTGGCTGGCGTACTCCATCGCCAACAGCCTTTCGGTCAGCTACATTGGCCTGGGCATGGAGGTTCTCAGCGGCAGCACGGGCAACATTGACGCCCCCTTCATGGTGCTCTATCTGCTCATCGGAACGCTGGTCTGGCGCTACCTGTCTAATATCTTCTACTGGGTCACCGACCTGATTAGCATCGAGCGTTGGGAAGGGACCATCGAATACACGCTGATGGCGCCCGTGCCTCGCGTCTTGCATATGGCCGGTCACACCGCCTTTGCCATGGTTTACAGCCTTGTCTTTACAGGCATAATCCTTGCCGTCATCTCCCTGATGTTTGAGCTAGACCTGGCGCGCGCCAATTTACTCGGCGGACTCGTCGTCCTCGTCGCCGGCACCTTCTCCTTCGTCGGCATCGGCATCGTCGGCGCCGTACTACCTCTGCTCTTCCCAGAACGCGGCGCCCAAATGACGCACATCATCATTTCCACGCTGCTGCTCGTCTCCGGCGTCTACTATCCCATCGAAGTCTTGCCAGACATCTTCCAGGCCATGGCTGCTGTTTCACCTGCCACCTACGTGCTGCTAGGTTCGCGCGCCGCCTTGCTCGATGGCGCGTCAATCCTCGAACTCTGGCCCTACATCTGGCCTACGCTCGTCTTGGCGCTCGTCTTCATGCCGGGTGGTCTCTGGATCTTTAGTCAGGCTGAGGCCTTCGCCAAACGGAACGGCCGTCTGGCCCGCAACGGCTAACCATGTCAAAGTCACGACGCCGTTACGCGTGTGACGGCGTCGTGCTCACATGGTAACCTTCACGGCATGTTGAGGCCCCGAATAGCACTCATACTCGTCACCGTCGTCATCATATTGGCAGCCGCTATTTGGCTCTTCACCAATATTCGTGGCTTTCTCGACCCCCAAAGTGCCGCCATGCGTACGTGGTGGCGTGGCGAAAAGGATGAACGTCAGGAACTCATTGTCACACAACGCGAGCGATGCCCCGGCGCACCGTTCATTTTGCCCGCCGATGGATTTATCGGCCTGCTCTATGGTGATCCACGCGGCCCTTACTCATCTGACCGCCCGCACCAGGGCATCGACATCTTCAGCGACAGCGATCCTGGCGTAACGCCGGTTTATGCCGCCTACGATGGCTACATAACGCGCGAAGCGAGTTGGAAAAGCACGCTTATACAGCGCGTTCCCCAGGATCCACTACAGCCCGACCGCCAGATATGGCTGTACTACACGCATTTGGCGGATCGTGACGGCAACGATTTCATCGTTGACGCCTTTCCGCCCGGCGCGGCAGAGATTCCCGTGAAACAAGGCACCTTGCTCGGTTACACAGGCGATTACAATGGCGACTCCTTGCGTACTGTCTGGGTGCACCTCCACTTCTCCATCGTCCTGGACGATGGAAACGGTCGCTATACGAATGAATTGGAGTTCTCCAACACGCTCGATCCCTCGCCATATTTGGGCCGCGACGTGACCTACGCCTGTTCCCAAGACGGCAACTGCACGCCGGCCACAGAATGCCGAAACGGCCTGGAAACGAGTTGACAAATCACATCGCTGATCGGAAGATCGCCCTATGCAACCACACGCCTACCCGGTTCAACACGACTGCCTTCAGCGCATTTGGCGTACGTTCATGGATGACGGTCGTTTGGATCCGGCAGACGAGGCTTTCCTCGATCCCGCCATTCTTCAATCCTGGCGTCGCTGCCTCCCCCGTCTGGACTTCGCCGCCCGCCCGCACCCCAAGAGCCTAAAGCCATCCTCCCTTCAATCCGTTCTCAAGGCACAAGACAATCTCATTGCCGTGGCGGCACCCGTCATGGAAGACATACACCAATTTATCGAGGGATCTAACTGCGCCATACTACTCGCCGACGGCTCCGCCTGCATTCTATCCGTTCTGGGCGATGATAGCGCCGTCGAAGCTGTAGACGAATTGGGCCTTGGTCAGGGGTCGTACTGGTCCGAAGGCCAACTGGGCACCAATGCTCTAGGCACCGTCCGCGTCAATGCCATGCCCATCCAGGTCGTTGGCGAAGAACACTACTTCCAGGTCCACCATCGCTATGTTAGCACGGCTGCCCCCATCCACGACGTTCGCGGTCGCATCATCGGTCTACTGGGCATCGTCGGACTGGCCGAAACCGCCAGCTCGCATACCCTGGGTCTGGTCATGACCGCCGCCCGCGCCATTGCCAATCAGCTGCAAACCGACTGGTACGTCGAAGAAGCGAATCGTCATCTGACCGAAGTGCGCACCATGTTGAGCTCCATCACAGAAGGAATCGTTGCCTGGAATGAGCTGGAGGTCATCAGCCACGTCAACGGCCCCGCCGGTCACATTCTAAACCTCAACCCATCCAGCGCCGTTGGCCGCCGCGTACACGATGTCCTTGCCTTGCCCGAGCATGTCCTCGAAGCGGCGGCCGATCATCGCGAGCTGCGCGATGAAGAGATGACCTTTTCTGTACAAGATCATGACGCCCTCTGCCTAGTGAACCTGCGGCCCATCTACGAGGGTCACCGCTACATCGGATGCCTGATGATGCTGAGGCCCATCGAGCACGTACGCCGTCTCGTCCACCAGCAACTCGGCGTTGAAGCAACGCTCAGTCTGGACGATATCGCTAGCTCCAGCCAGTCTGGCGCAATGCGACGCGTTTTGCGCCAGGCGCGCATCGCCGCCCGCGGTACGGCTCCCGTATTGCTGCGCGGAGAGGGAGGCGTGGGTAAGAACCACCTCGCCCGCGCCATTCATAACGACGGTTTAAACCGCGACGCGCCCTTTATTTCCATTAACTGCCAGGCCATTCCCCACGAACTGATGATCAGCGAATTATTGGGACATGATGAAGGCAGCGAATCTCGCAGCCGGCCCAGCAAATTCGAGCTCGCCTCCGGCGGCACAATTCTATTGGATCAGATCGAACACCTCTCTCTAGAAATGCAGGCCGTGGTCCTGCACCTCATCGAAACAGGCCACGTCCTCCGCCTTGGCAGCCCGCGGCCGATTCCCGTCGAGGTGCGTATCATCGCTGCCACCACGACCGACATCGAAAAGCGCGTGCAGGAAGGTAGCTTCATTTCGCACCTTTACTACCGTTTTGGCGTGTTTAACATCACCATTCCTCCTCTTCGCGAACGCGCCGAAGATATCCCCTTGCTCGCCGAACGGTTCTTGGCGCGCATTACCAAAGCGCACGGCCGCGCCGCCTGGATTGACGACGATGCAATGTCCACGTTGTCCAAGTATCCCTGGCCCGGCAATGTCCGCGAGTTGGAAAGCACACTAGAACGTGCCGTGAGCCATAGTCCCGATGCCGTCATCCGCCGTCAGAATCTTCCTCAGACGATCGTAAGCGGTCGTGTGCTCACCGACAATGGTCCGCAGGCGCAACCTGTCCTCACGATTGCCGAAGCGGAGCGCGAGGCCATCCTTCGCGCCGCCCATGCTTGCCAGGGCCATGTTACCCAGATGGCTGAAAACCTCGAAATCGGGCGCACGACATTGTGGCGTAAGCTCAAACACTACGAAATTGACATCGAAAGATTCAAGCAGCAAACGCCCTAAGCCTGCGTTTCATTACAAAACAGATACCGTTTTAGACCGTTTCAGTATGAAACGATTCTCCGCCCCCCATTGAAACCAAGCCCAACATTAGCCAAAATGTCCTATAGTGTTTTGTGCGCTTTGAGCACCGTGGACCCTGCGTCATCGTGCACTTTGTTCAATTGGGGTTTTGAGGTAGCCGGTGGATTCTCTCGCCATCTATGTGCCAGTTCAATATGACGTTGACGAATGCGCCCTGACTGCTGCCGCTATTGCTCCGCACACTTTCGCAAACTGTCGTATTTTCGCCAGGGGAGCAAAGGAGGGTAGATCTTACTGTCACGCAACATTTCAACCACAACTTTACTGCACAAGGACATGTCAAAGGCTAGTCTAAATCAACAAATAAAAGCGAGGAAGAGTAACAATGAACAGTCCATTTATGGGTGAGTTATTTGGCACGATGTTCCTCATGATTCTTGGTGATGGCGTTGTGGCCAACGTACTTCTACACAGGTCAAAAGGCGAGAACTCTGGCTGGATCGTCATAACCACAGGGTGGGCCTTCGCGGTCATGATGGGCGTTTTTGTGGCAGGGCTCTTCGGAAGCCCGGCCGCGCACATCAACCCTGCCGTGACCGTCGGCCTTGCCGCCGGAGGTTTTTTCGATTGGGGCCTGGTTCCCAGTTATATCATTGCCCAGGTCATCGGCGCCTTCCTCGGCGGCGTGATTGTGTGGCTTGCGTACTTCCGCCACTGGGGCGAAACGGATGATCCAGGTCTTAAGCTGGCCGTCTTCTCCACTGCACCGGCCATCCGCGACACAATCTGGAACAACATTACTGAGATTATCGGCACCTTCGTCCTGGTACTCGGCGTAATCGCCATCTTCAACATTTCCGGATCCCCGACAGACAGCGGCATTCCGGTCGACGGACTCGGCCCATTCATCGTTGGCGCGCTGGTTTGGGGCATCGGCCTCTCGCTCGGTGGCCCCACAGGGTATGCAATTAACCCTGCTCGTGACCTGGGCCCACGCATTGCCCATCAAATACTTCCCATCCCGGGCAAAGGCGACTCTGACTGGGGCTACGGCTGGATTCCGGTTGTGGCGCCCATCATCGGCGGCGTCATCGCTGGTCTCATCGGCATGGCTGTGTAGCTGATAGGTGTGAGGCGCCAGCTCGCCCGTCGCGGCGACGCTGCCACGGCGCCTCACGTTCCACCCGCTACCGTTTGTAATGGTAATGATGACTTAGCCAAGACAAAGGAGTCCAAAATGAAGAAACTGATCAACGCCGTTGACGACGTTGTACAGGAACAACTTGAGGGCATGGCCGTCGCCCATCCAGACCACCTCAAAGTCCACTTCGAACCAAACTACATCTATCGTGCCGACGCACCGGTAGAAGGCAAAGTCGCCATCGTCAGTGGCGGCGGCAGCGGCCATGAACCGATGCACGGCGGCTTTGTGGGCATGGGCATGCTCGACGGCGCCTGCCCTGGTGAAGTGTTCACTTCGCCTACGCCGGATCAGATGTACGAGTGCGCCAAGGCCGTCGATAGCGGCGAAGGCGTGCTTTTTATTGTCAAGAACTACACCGGTGACGTTCTTAACTTCGAAACCGCCGCCGAACTGGCCCACGCCGACGGCATTAAGGTGCAGACGATTCTCATCGACGACGACGTCGCCGTAAAGGACAGTCTCTACACGGCAGGCCGTCGCGGCGTGGGCACCACGGTGCTCGCCGAAAAAATCGTCGGCGCCGCCGCTGAAGCCGGCTATTCACTTGAACAGTGCGCCGACCTCTGCCGCAAGGTGAACCAGTACGGGCGCTCCATGGGCATGGCCCTGACATCGTGTATCGTGCCCGCCGCGGGCAAACCCACGTTTGACCTGGGCGAGGACGAAATGGAAATCGGCATCGGCATCCACGGCGAACCGGGCCAGAAACGTATGCCCGTCGCCAGCGCCGACGAGATTACCGAAATGCTCGCCAGCGAGATCCTGGACGATGGTCCCTACACACGCACGGTGCGCGAATGGGACAATGAAAATGGCGAGTGGGTAGAGAAAGAACTTACCGACGAACCGTTCCAATCTGGAGACCAGGTCATCGCCTTCGTCAACAGCATGGGCGGTACGCCGGTATCAGAACTCTATGCCGTCTACGCCAAGCTTGCCGAGATTTGCGACGAGAGGGACATTACCATCGCCCGCAATCTGATTGGTCCCTACATCACTTCACTCGAAATGCAGGGTGCATCGATTACGCTGCTGAAAGCAGACGAAGAAATCTTGCGATTCTGGGATGCCCCCGCCAACACACCCGGCTTCCGCCAGGGCGCATAAGCGCTCTCTAATCGTTTCTTGTTGGAGCACGCTGCCACTCCGCTGGCTGCCTCCCGACCGAACCAGGAGTTATTAACGTCACGATGGCTACGAAAGACCAGATAGTACAATGGCTCAGGAACCTTTCCGAGGTACTAACTGAGAACAAGGAGTATCTGACAAAGCTTGATTCCGCGATTGGCGATGCCGATCACGGCATCAACATGAAACGCGGCTTCGACCGCGTTATGGATAAGTTGCCCACCGTAGCAGACAAGGACATCGGCAGCATCCTAAAGACCATCGGAATGACGCTCATCTCTAGCGTCGGTGGCGCCAGCGGCCCGCTGTACGGCACCTTCTTCATGCGTAGCGGCATGGCTGCCGCAGCCAAGGAGGAGCTGAGTGGCGAGGACCTCGTAGCGTTGTTGCAGGCAGGCGTCGATGGCATCGTACAACGTGGTCGTGCCCAGGTGGGTGACAAGACCATGATCGACGCCTGGATGCCTGCCCTCGACGCCATGAAGGAATCGCTGGCCGACGGGAACGACACAGTCGATGCACTTGAAGCGGCTGTCGCCGCTGCAGAACAAGGGATGAAAGATACGATTCCCTTACAGGCAAAAAAGGGGCGAGCCAGTTACCTGGGAGAGCGTAGCATTGGTCACCAGGATCCGGGCGCAACCTCGTCATACCTGATGCTAAAGACGTTGTTGGACACACTCAAAGAAGCGTAATTAATTAGGTGGTTAACACCGCCTCAATTCAGCGCAAGGAGCAAATTACCAATGGCAAAGTATGTAGCAGCAGTTGACCAGGGTACGACCAGTACCCGGTGTATGCTTTTCAATCACAGTGGTGGCGTTGTCAGCGTCAACCAGATGGAACACGAACAGATCTATCCCCAGGCCGGTTGGGTCGAGCACGATCCCATGGAAATCTGGGAACGGACCCAGGATGTCATTAAAGCCGCAGTCAAGGACGCGGGCGCAAAGCCCGGTGACATCGCCGCCGTGGGCATTACAAACCAGCGCGAAACAACCGTCGTTTGGGACAAGAACACGGGGAAACCCTATTTCAACGCCATCGTCTGGCAAGACACACGTACCGACCGCATCGTCAATCGCTTCGCCAGAGACGGCGGACAGGATCGTTTCCGGCCCAAAGTCGGTCTTCCCTTGGCCACTTATTTCGCCGGACCAAAAGTGGTCTGGATGCTAGAAAATGTCGACGGTCTGCGCCAGGCTGCCGAAGCCGGCGATGCAATATTCGGTACGATCGACAGTTGGCTCATCTGGTGGTTGACCGGCGGCCCCGACGGTGGTTCGCATGTCATCGATGTCACCAACGCCAGCCGCACCATGCTAATGAATCTGGAGACGCTCGACTGGGACGACGAGATCGTGCAGACGATGGGCATTCCGCCCCAGATGCTGCCCCGCATCGTCCCCTCCAGCGATCCCGAAACCTGGGGCAACACACGTGCCGACGGCCCCTTCGGCGAAGAAATCCCCGTTTGTGGCGACCTAGGCGACCAGCAGGCGGCCCTTGTGGGTCAGACCTGCTATAGCGTTGGTGAAGCCAAGAACACCTATGGCACCGGCTGTTTCATGCTGATTAACACCGGAACCAAGCCCGTGCCCTCCAAGAGCGGCCTATTGACGACGCTGGGTTACAAGATCGGCGACCGTCCTGCCGTTTACGCCCTGGAAGGCTCCATCGCCATCACCGGCGCGCTCGTACAATGGCTGCGAGATAATCTCAACTTCTTCGATCATTCGCATCACATCGAAGACTACGCCAAGGCAGTCGAAGATTCCGGCGGCATCTACTTCGTACCGGCCTTCTCCGGCCTTTACGCGCCCTACTGGCAGTCAGACGCTCG
>CAYSMQ010000002.1:2920-47441 GCA_964432035.1 uncultured Ardenticatenaceae bacterium | reverse complement strand
CGGCGGCGGCGCTTCTACGTCTTCAATAAAGTCGCCGAGTTCGGCATCTGACTCGTCGCCAACAGGCCGCTCCAGGTGTACCGGCTGGCGGCTGGTGCGCAACATCCAGCGCACTCGTTCGGCAGGCAGATCCATTTCCTCGGCAATCTCTTCCGCCGTTGGCTGGCGCCCGTTCTGCTGCTCTAGCTCCTGCGCCACCTGATAGAGTTTGCTGATACGACCACCGAGGTGGGCGGGAATTCGAATCGTCCGTCCGTGATTGGCCAGCGCGCGCGTAACGGCCTGTCGAATCCACCACGTTGCATACGTGCTAAAGCGGTTTCCGCGGCGGTAATCATATTTCTCAACCGCTTTCATCAGACCCACGTTTCCTTCCTGGATCAGATCCAGAAATTGCAGGCCACGACCACGGTACTTCTTGGCAATACTCACCACAAGACGTGTATTGGCGCGAATGAGATGGGCGCGCGCAGCATCACCACGCTCTTTTAAGAGCCACAGCTCATCCTGCTCGTCCAGCGTATAATCATCCGCAGCTTTGTTCAGTTGTTCCGTCGCCTCGCGCCCGGCCTCGATCTCCTTGGCTAACTGGACCTCTTCTTCCGCCGTCAGCAAGTCTTGCTGACCCATCTCTCGGAAATATAGGCCGACAGAGTCGTCAATCGGAACATTGCTCAAATCGAATACCGGCGCCCGATGGGGCTCTTCCTCATCCTCGAATTCACCTAACCCGTCTTCGCCGTCACTTTGATGTTCTTTGGCGTCTTCCTCGGTCTCGTAAATCGTGATACCGACGGCCTGTGCTTCTTCCATGATCGCATCTAAAAGACCAACGTTATTCTCGATTTCGGGCAAGGCTTCAAGGATCTGATCGTAGGTAAGATACCCACGCTCTGCAGCATCGCTCAGGAGCGCATTGACGATATCCATTTCATCAAATGTACTGCTCAGATCGCTCATCTAATATCCTCTTCCTCAATTTACAATTATTTAATGTCGGACAGCGGCAGGGTGAGCCCATCACAGCCCAACACAAGAGTGCAGTCTAACATAATTAAAGGTTGAAAGTCAACCGACCCAATAAGGCTACCATAAGATTACAGGGGCGATATAAAAAAGGAGTTAGCATAGCATCACCATCCCATTAGCGCAAACAATTTAGTACTTTTGTCCTACGAAACGCAAACCAAAGTAAGGGAAATGGCGTCAATCCGCAAAAGTGGCGCCCTGAGCGTTGCTTTACCCTCTCAGTCAGTGCGGTGCGCGTTAAGCACCTCGTCGACGCCCGGCAACGGCGTTTCCAACAGTGCTTGAGCACGACTAATATCTAGTGTGCAATCGGCGGGCCACCGCTCGCCGTCGCCCGGACCGAACGAAAGCGTGCTGCGCTCGGCGACATCCCACCAATTAAGCATACGCAGGCCGAACTCGGCGCGACTGAGCACCTGGCTACCGGCGACGTGCAGAATGCCGCGGTAGTCGTGATCTGCCAGCTCCAGACAGGCGTTGCTCAAAGAGATAGCCCATATGGGATTTCTCAATTGGTCCATGAACAGGGTCACAGGCTGCCCTTTTCTTAGGCGGTCCACGAGCCAGCTCGTACCATGATCCAATTGCTGCAAGCCATAGATCAGTGACGTGCGCACAATGACGTGATTGGCATGGCGCGCCACTATTCCTTCGGCCTGCGCCTTGGCGCGACCATAATCATGTATGGGATTCGGACGGTCCTCTTCCCGATAAGGAGCATGCTTGCCGTCGAAAACGACGTCGGTAGAAAGGTGAATAAGGCGCGCACCCACCCGCATTGCTGCCGCCGTCACATGCTCGGCGCCGAGTTCGATCGTTTCGGACATCGCCGGCCTGCCGCTGGAACCGGCGGCGTGAATGATCGCGTCGGGCTGAAACGCATCCACAAGCGCCATGACAGCATCTCCGTCGCGAACGTCAAGGCGTCGCTCGCCAGGCACGTCAGGAGGCTCATTGCTGAAATAGGTGTGGACCAGTACGCGCGCGTTCTCGGCTGCCAGCGGCACGAGGTGACGGCCCAAATAGCCGCTGCCGCCCGTAATTAGCAGACGCATCACCGTTCCTGTCGCCCCTGTCTAATCTGCGCCCTGTTCCTGTTCTTCCATGGCCCCCGCCCGCGCCAGAGCCACGTTTGCCGCTGCCTGTGCTGCTCCCTGTTTGCTCTGCCCTGTACCCACGCCCCACACTTCACGACCCACGTAGGCCTCGACCGTGAACGTCTTGTCATGGTCGGGACCTTCTTCCGAAACCACCTTGTAGTGAGGCGTGATGTTGAAAGTGGCCTGCGCCCAGATCTGGAACTCGCTCTTCGCATCCTTGTGCAAAGATTCATCCATGATCCGTTCAAGCGCGGGGGCAGCCAGGCGTTCTACCAGGGGCTGCACCGCGTCCAGCCCCTGATCCAGATAAATGGCGCCCACGACCGCTTCGAATGCCGCGCAGAGGGTGGGCAGGCGTTGGCGTCCGCCGCTCTCTTCCTCGCCAAGGCCTAACCACAAACACTCGCCAATTCCCAACTGCCGTGCAAAGTCGGCCAACGTTCTGGTGCGCACAAGCGCCGCGCGCAGCGCCGTCAATCCGCCCTCGTCCATGTCCGGAAATCGCTGGTAGAGATAAGCGCCCACGACGAAGTCTAGGACGGCGTCGCCCAGGAACTCAAGGCGCTCGTTGTCCTTTAGTTCTGTGCCGGGGTTTTCGTTAAGGTAAGAGCGGTGCGTCAGCGCGCGCCGCAACAGACCATAGTCGGTGAATTCCACGCCCAAGCGCTCTTCCATAGCCAGTAGATCTTCCATCGGCGACGACGTAGCTTAATCCTCGAACGCTTTAAAGACGAGTACAGCGTTATGTCCACCAAAGCCAAAGGCGTTATTCATGGCAACGCGCACGGGACGCTCCTGGGGCCTGTTCGGTACGTAGTCCAAATCACAATCAGGATCCGGTTCCTCATAGTTTATCGTAGGCGGGCATACCTGGTCGCGGATTGCCAGAAGACAGAAGACACTTTCGATGGCGCCTGTGGCGCCCATGATGTGGCCCGTCATCGATTTGGTGGAGCTAATTGCGACGTCGTAAGCAGCCTCGCCTAAGGCCGACTTGACCGCAATGGTCTCATACTTGTCGTTTAAATCGGTCGCCGTGCCGTGGGCGCTAATATAGTCGACGTCCGCCGCTTCGAGCTCCGCATCCCGCAAGGCCATGCTCATGGCGCGCGCAGCGCCTTCGCCCCCTTCCGCCGGCGCGGTTATGTGGTAGGCGTCCGTCGTCTGTCCATAGCCGACGACCTCGCCCAGGATATTGGCCCCGCGCGCTCTCGCATGCTCCAGGCTCTCCAGGATCAGCGCCGCGGCGCCCTCGCCGACGACCAGTCCGTCCCGTCGCCGGTCAAAGGGGCGCGGCGTATTTTCCTCTAACGACGAGGTGGCCTTTGCCTGCTCAAACCCACCCACGGCAACGTGCGTGATGATAGATTCAGACCCGCCGGCTAAAACGGCGTCTAATTCGCCACGTCGCACTGCACGGAAAGCGTACCCTATTGCATCACAACCGGCAGCGCATGCCGTTGTAATCGTGGTGCTTGGCCCGTGTATGCCATAATCAATAGCCAGCATGCCCGCAGCGCCGTTGGGCATAATCATGGTGATGCCAAAAGGGCTCATGCGCCGCACGCTCTTATCTAGCCGCAAGTTTTCCTGCTCCACAAGCGTCTGGATGCCGCCCACCCCGGTACCCATGAAGATGCCGACCCGCTGGCGGTTGTCGTCGTTTACCTCCAACCCGGACTGCCGGAATGCCTCAGCCGCGGCTACGGTAGCAAATTGCTGGTAGCGGTCACGCCGCCGCGCGCTGCGTCGATCCAAGTAATCACTTGCATCAAAATCCTTTACTTCACACAAGCCGCCGGAACTATGCTCGCCTTTCTCTATTAAGGTAAAAGGACCAAAACCAGATTTTCCGGCCAAAATAGCAGCCCAGGTGTCAACCACATTGTGGGCTAGAGGCGTAATGGCGCCTGTGCCCGTTACCACAACGCGCCGCGTATTGTTTTGCATCTATCGTTACTCCCAATTCAGTAGTCGTAGATCACTTCAGACAATGTCGTCGTCTTCGTCACGTCTAGCCGCTTCTCCCCAATCGAGTGAAATGAAAACTATAAATGTAATAAGCAAGAACAGACTAATGACAACAAGCCAGACCCACCAGGAGATTTCAAAGGTCTCTCCCGCTTGTTGTGGCGCGGCTGCTACTGAAAGCAGGCTAAGTATGATGGCAAGCAACATTGGCAGGGTTTGACGACGATTCATATCATTTCTTCTCCTCACAACACACCACCCTACCCGCTACGGGCAGGCGGCGCCACTCTATCATGATTAAACACCATCAGGGCCTCAAAAGTTGTGAAATTACCGCAGATACCCGTCCGCGATCACGCTTCCTGGCGATCGGCGGCCGTTGGCCGATAATCACCTTCGACCCACACACTCTTATCGGCTCCCACCTCTTTTTTCCAGATGGGCACAATCTCCTTGAGGCGATCGATGCCATAGCGCGCAGCCTCGAAGGCGCCCTGGTCGCGGTGACCCGCCGCGCAGGCTACAAACGTCGTGGTATCGCCCACGTCCAACTTCCCTATACGCTGCACGATGGCCACGCCGCGCACGAGAGGCCAGCGCTCCCAGATCTCTCGTGCAATCTGGTGCATCTTTTGCCGAGCCATCTCTTCGTAGGCCTCATACTCCAGGTATAAAGTGCGGTCCGGTAAACCGGTGCGGTCCGTTTCGCCCCGCACAGCACCCTGGAAGAAAACGATCGCGCCCACCTCCGGCTCCGTCAGCCGCGCTGTAATGGCCTGAACGTCAAGCTCATCAGTCGTAACTTCAAAATGGGTGGGATATGACGTCTCGTCGTTGGACGCGCCGCCGCTGACAGGCGGAAATATGGCCACCTCGTCCCCTTCCTCAATTGGTGTGTCAGGAAAAGCGAAATCGCGGTTCACCGCTACCAGTGCAGCAGGCAACGCCGGCGCCAGCGCGGGATAGTCGGCGGCGAGCGCCTCCGTCAGACGAGCCACCGTTGCCGGCTCCTCCAGCGCTACCGAGACGCGCTCCCCCCCGGCGCGATCCTTCAACGAAGCGAATAGACGTATTTCAAGTTCCATATTGACATTACGGTACATTGGATTGAGCGAACTTACTCTATCTCATTGTGCCTCATAGACGCCACTACGCCCGCCTTCTTTGTACACAAGACGCACGTCGCTCAGGCGCATAGAGCGATCGACAGCTTTGGCCATGTCGTAGATGGTCAATCCGGCTACGCTCACAGCCGTCAGGGCTTCCATTTCTACGCCTGTCTTACCACTAACGTGCACCGTAGCCTCGATATCGACACAGCTCTGGTCTGGGTTAGGGCTACAAGTCACGTCGATCTTGTTTAGAGCCAGAGGATGGCACAGCGGAATCAGATCGGCCGTGCGCTTGGCAGCCATGACGCCCGCCAGCTCAGCGATCGTAATCACATCCCCTTTCTTCACGTTTCCCTCAATAATGAGTTGTAACGTCTCGGGCTTCATATGGATGGCGCCGCGAGCGACTGCCACGCGCCTGGTTATGTCTTTGTCGCCAACATCTACCATGCTGGCGCGACCTTGTTCGTCAAGATGTGTCAGCTTACCGGACATAATTTCCAATTATAAAGTTAAAGTGATAAAGTAGCACACAGCCTATGGATGCAAATTACGATGCCATCTATCTCTCGCCGCACCTTGACGATGTCGCTTTGTCCTGTGGCGGACAGATCTTTCTGCAAACGCAACGCGGCGAGCGGGCGCTCGTCGTCACAATCGCCGCCGGAGAACCACAAACGACCAAACGCTCGAAATTTGCCGAGTTCTTACATCACAATTGGGGCTTTTCCGCAAGCGAAGGGGTTGCCATGAGGCGCGCAGAGGATGGCGCCGCCTGCGCGCAACTGGGCGCCGAGACGATGCACTGGCATTTGCCCGATGCCATATATCGCCTGCACCCAGAAAGTGAGGCGCCCCTTTACACGTCGGATGAGGACATTTTCGGCCCTGTCCATTCCAGCGAAGATGGGCTGGTCCAAGAAATTGCGCAGTTTTTCACCTCGTTACCTTCTGCAGCGCGTGTCGTAGCCCCGTTGGCAATTGGCAACCACGTCGACCACCAGCTCGTTCACGCTGCGGCCGCTCGTGTTTGGCAGACGGCCCTACTCTACTACGAAGATTACCCTTATGTGCAGCGCCATCCCCAAGAACTGGCCCGCCGCACACAGCCCGCATCAGAGAGGCGCTCATACCTGATCCCCTTGACGCACGCCGCGCTAAATGCACGATTGGCTGCCACACGGGCATACACATCACAGCTCAGCAGCCTGTTCAATAATGATGCAGATCTGGAGGCCTCTATACGGGCGCAGGTGGCGCGCACCGGTGGAGAGCGCCTCTGGCAGCAGACAATAGTCCCTACGCGCTATGGTCAGAAAGGCCGCGGTGTTTGATTATATAAGGGCAAAGAACCTATAATTAGGCGCCGGGCACGATCGGCTGCTACATCATCGACTCTCGGCCCGGCAGATACCAGACCGAGCGCCGCAGCGCTAATTGTGACTTAAAACCAGGAAAGGCAGGTTGAAGGTATGGGCGGATTAACAACACGCCAACTTTCACGCGAACAGGCAAAAAAGAGGAACCGGCGTTCGGGCCAGCTACAGCCGGGCGACATCCTACAGGATCGCTACCGGATCATCGGCACTTTGGGCGTTGGCGGCTTTAGTTCCGTCTACCAGGCGCGCGATATGCGGTTTGCTAATGTCACCAAGCTGTGTGCCATCAAAGAAATGGTGAACATGGCTCCCGATCCTAAGATTCGGGAGATTACGACGCGCACCTTCGAACGCGAAGCCAGCATCTTGGCAACCTTGGACCATCCTTCGGTTGTCAGCGTCCATGACTATTTCTCAGAAGGCGCCCGCAGCTATCTGGTTTTGGAATTCATCCGCGGCAAAGATCTGGAATCGCTACTGACCGAAAACAACGACTTTTTCGGTCAAGAGGAGGTCCTTGATTGGGCCCTGCAAATATGCGACGTGCTAAACTATCTGCACAAACATCGCCCCGATCCCATCGTGTTTCGTGATATGAAGCCGTCCAATGTGATGCTCGATCCTCATGGACGCATCCGGCTTATTGATTTCGGTATCGCGAAGTTATTTCAGTCAGAGGAGAAGAATACGACCATCGGCACCGAAGGGTACGCGCCGCCCGAACAGTACCGCGGCGAAGCCAGCCCGGCAGGTGATGTCTACGGCTTTGGCGCCACGCTGCACCATCTGCTCACGCACCAGGATCCCCGGTTGGAACCCCCATTCTCATTCCAAGAGCGTCCCATTCACGCGGTGAATCCCGACATCTCACCGGCATTCGAACAGGTGATTATGCGTTGCGTTTCGTACAACGCTTCAGAACGTTACAAGGACGGCAAGGCGCTAAAGGGCGCCCTCCTGGAGGTCCAGCAAAAGCTCGAGAATCCGGCGCAACCACAAGCCGCCAGGGCTACAGGCGAGCACGGTGAAACGGCCGTGGAACAACCGGCTCCCACGCGCCAGGAACCGGCAACCAGAGATACCCGCGCAGCCGGCTCACAGACACAAGACATCAACCCCATCTGGAAGTTTAAGTGCGAAGACGAAATTCGGTCGACGCCGGCCGTCGCCGGAGGCACTGTCTTTGTCGGCGCTTATGACAACAATCTTTATGCACTAAGCAGCCGCGACGGCGCACTACGCTGGAAATATCCGGCTGCTGACGGCATTGGAGCGTCGCCGTTCGTCTACAAGGATACCATCTTTATCGGGTCGGCAGACGCCAACCTATATAGCATACATGCCAACACCGGCCGCCTAAACTGGCGCTACACTGCCGAAGGGCCGATCTATTCCTCGCCGCGGGCCGCATTCGATCACGTCTTTTTCGGTTCCGACGACTCCTTCATGTACGCCGTCAACACCAGCAGCGGCCGTGTATCATGGAAGACAAACGCCTTTCATCCGGTGCGTTCTTCAGCACACGTCGTAGATGATCTTGTCTTTTTTGGTACCGAAGGCGGCTACGTCTTTTGTCTCGATCTCGCAGGAGAGGTCAAGTGGCAGTTCCAGGCGCGGCGCGCCGTCACATCGACCCCCGCCGTGGACGAAGGGCTGGTGTTTGTGGGCTCCATAGATAACACGGTCTACGCGTTGGATGTCTCATCTGGATGGCCGGTCTGGCGTTTCCGTACAAACCGCCCCATCGTTTCGTCGCCGGTCGCGCATGATGGAATCGTCTTCATCGGATCGGCCGATGGGCACCTCTATGCCATCGAAATAGGCTCCGGACGCAAAGTATGGAGCTACAAGACAGAAGGGCAGGTCGCATCTTCGCCAGCCGTGTGGAATGATGCTGTTTATTTTGGTTCCACCGATGGAAACGTTTATAGTGTATCGTGTAAGAAAGGCAACTTGCGCTGGCGCTTTGCCACAGGAAACATGGTCATTTCTTCGCCCGTCATCGAGAATGGGGTCCTGTTTATTGGCTCCGTCGATCACCATCTCTATGCCTTACCGGTCTAAGCCCACTTCCGTCGGTCTTGCGCACCATCATCGTGCCGGAGTTGAGAGATGCCACGCAGACTAGTACGCGCTATTACGACGATCTTTGAAAAGGATAATATCGTTGCCGGCCGATCCGCCGACAAAAATAGAAAGGGCAACGCGGAAGACATGGTTGATTCCGAACCAGATACAGAGACCAAGGTCGTGAAAGAGCAGAGCGCGGAGGCGCCAGAGAGCGCTACCCAGCTATCGACGTCAGGAACGCTGCAGAAGGAGAATAAGGGAGCCGCGCCCGCAGAACCGCGCTTAGAAATCGCCAGTCGCTGCCACGTGGGTAGGGTCCGTCCCCGTAACGAAGACAGCTGCATTAGTTTCGTGTCGCAGGCAGGAGGGAGGGAACCATTGCCCCTCTTCGGCCTTTTTATCGTAGCCGACGGAATGGGCGGACACAATGACGGTCACCGCGCGAGCAAACTCGTCGCGCGCGCGGTGGCACAACACGTGCTCGAGAGCCTCTATTACTCCTTATTGCAGGAGGGAAACAACGGCGCACCGCAACCGGTGCAGGAGACGATGGAGCAAGCCGTGGCCTTGGCCAATGAGGCCTTGTCGACGACCGAAACTGGCAAAGAGATGGGCACAACGCTGACGGCTGCGGTCATATTGGGCAACCGTCTGTTCCTGGTGCACGTGGGCGACAGTCGCGCCTACCTGATGAGTGAGGGGGAATTGTCTCTTATAACGACCGATCACACATTTGTGCAGGCTTTGCAAGACGCGGGTCAGCTAACGGCTGAAGAAGCCGCCATTCATCCCAACCGCAATTTGCTCTATCGCTCGTTAATGGGTGATGTGATGCAAGAACCGGTCGACGTTTTCACCCGTTCTTTGCCGCCGCAGGGAACGTTGGTGCTTTGCAGCGATGGTTTGTGGGGCTCCGTCGGCGAGCAAACGATTGCCTCGGTTCTGGAAGAGGATATCGATTTGCAGGATAAGGCCGAACGCCTGCTTGACGAAGCGCTGGATGCAGGCGGCACGGACAATATTACCGTCATACTCGCATCCTTTGACTACTAGCTATGCTGTTACACACCACACCCGCCGTCGCCCGTCAGTTTACTAGTGAGCTGATTCCGTACCATTCGAGACAGGCGGCATGAGAAAAGAGCCCGACTACTACATGGTGCTAGGCGTGTCGCCGGACGCGTCTGTTACTAAGATAGAAAAGGCTGCAAGGGCGCTCGTCGACAAGTTTCCAAAGAACGCGCGCGAACCAAGTGTAAATGCCGCCTACCGGCAGCTACTTGATGCCTACAAGGTGTTGAGCGACGAAGAGAAGCGGCTAGCCTACGATAGGCAACGGGAGCAACAGGCGCCGGAGCTCTTACAGGTTACCACCCAGCTTTCACGCCACACGATTGCCGCGTTGGACGGCGAGCAGTTGCTCTACTTAATGGTCAGCCTTCGGGCGCCCGAAGAACCGGCGCAAGCGACGCTGCCGCTGAACCTGGCCCTGGTGTTCGATCGTAGCACGTCCATGCGTGACGAACGACTGGCAAAGTTAAAAGCTGCTGCTCGCGAGATCGTCCACAAGCTGTCGCCAGAGGACGTTCTGTCCATCGTGAGCTTCAACGACCGGTCCGAAGTCGTGTGGTCCGCCGCGAATGTCGAACAGCGCGATAGTATCGTTAGCCACATCTACGGCGTGGAGGCGTCAGGTGGAACGGAGATCTTTCAAGGTCTCAAAGCGGGACTAAAGGAATTAGCGCGCTCGCCCCTCGACCGCTACATCAACCATCTCATTTTGTTGACTGACGGTCATACCTACGGCGACGAGGACGAATGTCTGGCTGTGGCCCAGACGGCTTCGACGAAAGGGGTCACCATCAGCGCTTTTGGTATTGGGTCGGACTGGAATGATCAGTTCTTGGATCAAATCGTCGCGCCATCCGGCGGTCGCTCAGCATATATCGAAGAGCCGGGCCAGATTGTCGAGTTTCTGCGCGAAGAGATAAACGGGCTTGGCGCCATCTATGCGCACAATGTTCGCCTCAAATTGAAACTGCCGGCGGGCGCGCTGTGTCAATACGCGTTTAAACTCTCGCCCTATTCGTTGCCCCTGGATACAGAAGCAAACTCCATTCAATTGGGCGCAGTTGAACGGCGCGCGCCACTATCGATGTTATTTGAGCTGGTGATTTCGCCGCAGCGCGTCGGCGCAAAGCTGGACGTTCCGCTAGAGTTTGTCGCCGACATCCCCTCGGCGCAGGTGCGCGGGCGCTCTTTCCGTTACGAAGAATCTATCTTCGTATCAGATGCCGAAGCGGAAACGGCGCTACCGCCTGCGATCGTAAAAGCGGTGCAAATGTTAAACCTTTACCGCTTAGGCGAGCGTGCCTGGGAGGAATTTGAAGCGGGTAATACAGAACTTGCCACAAAGCGCATGGCAGCGCTGACAACACGTCTGTTTGAGGCAGGCTATCCAGACCTAGCTAAGCAGGCAGAGTATGAAAAGGAACGCTTGAGCCAACTGGGCACGCTTTCACTTGAAGGACGTAAACGCCTGAAATATGGGACGCGGTCGCTCCTTACGACGGCGCTCAATTTTGATAATTCGTGATGAAGTGTGAAAGTTGCGGAGCCGAACAGCTCGCCGGAGCCCTCTACTGTGCTGAATGCGGCGCCTCTCTGATGGTGCCTCAAGACGAACCGGATGGCACAGAGCATCCCTTCACCAACGTGCCGCGCACGTCGATGAGCCCCGAGCTGGTAGGGCAACAGGTAGAAACGAACACCGAAGCCGAATCCATTCGGCTCGTGATCCCCAGCAGCGGCAGGCAGATCACGATTTCACTGAACGAACAGATTCGCGTAGGGCGCGCAGATCCGACTGTCTCCTTATACCCTGAAGTGGATCTAACTGCCGACGGCGGCGCAGAATTCGGTGTTTCCCGTCTCCACGCTACAATCAGCCGCTCTGAAGAAGGGGTGGTTATCGTCGATATGAGCAGTACCAACGGCACAATCCTGAACAACTACACGCTTCCTGCCGAGCTCCCCTACCCCCTGAAAAATGGCGACGAACTCCGTCTCGGCAATCTTCTCATCCATGTTTTCTTGGAATAACCACTGGCTCAGAATGTTAGTTTTTCACTCCCTACATATGATCATCTAACCATTAGCTGGTAACATTGAGCTAAGGTGAGGACAAAATATGAGCGTAACCGTCATCGTTCACATATCAAATGAAGAACCAATCGTCTGTGAAGTTGAAGAACTGCCTGATTCCAAGGATCAGATAATGCTCTTAAGCAATCCGCGGATGCGCGATGGAAAGGAGTTGCGTTTCCTGGCCGAGGATGTATCTCGCATCATCGTTCCGTGGCATCGTATCAATTACGTGCAGGTACTGCCATCCGCCGAAATGGAAGACGTGATTGGGTTTGTTCGTGATTAGTGGAAAAATAAAACATGGTTGAAAAAGTACCCTCCTCCTTACAGGGCCCCAAGTCGCGCCTAATTCTTGTCGTGGATGACGAACCGCGCATGATTCGCTTCATCCGTATGAATCTTGAGCTCGAAGGCTACCAGGTGATCGAAGCCAAGAACGGAATCCAGGCCCTGGAACAGGTACGGCAACATCTGCCAGACCTGGTAATCATGGATGTGATGATGCCAGAAATGGACGGGTTCGAGACGTTGCGCATGTTGCGTGAGATCTCCACGGTGCCTGTCATACTGCTCACCGTAAAAGCCGACGAAGAAGATAGGATTCACGGGCTGGAGCTGGGCGCGGATGACTATATAACCAAGCCCTTTAGCCCGCGCGAGTTGAACAGTCGCGTCAACGCCGTCATGCGCCGCGCTGAATGGCCTGCACGGCCCCCGCGCACCATCCTGGAGATTGACGACCGCCTTTCTGTAGACTTTAACCGTCACCAGGTCATCGTCGAAGGCGAGCGCATTGACCTGCGACCAACTGAGTATCGCCTGCTAAACCATCTAATTCAAAATGCCGGATGGGTTGTGCCCCACGAAACGCTTCTGGCCAAAGTGTGGGGCTATGAATATCGTGACGAGACCCACTATTTGCGCCTCTATATTAACTATCTGCGCAAGAAAATAGAGGAAGATCCATCGGACCCACAATATATTCTAACAGAGCGAGGTGTGGGCTACCGGTTCATGGACTTCAAAAAGCGCGCCGAGGTCGCCACGAGCAACGACTGACGTCGCCTTCGTTAACACCACAAAGGCAATTCCGGCCTACACAAAATCCCGGTAATGTACTATTCTTCACAATAAAGAATGGCTACAGGTCAATGAAGGATACAATTGCGCCTGATGGCGCAGCGTTTTTCGATCTAATTAGTACCTATCTCGGGCCGGACGAATCTGCGATCGTTCGCGAGGCATTCGAGGTTGCCCGCGATGAGCATGGCGGTGAGCTTCGCCAGTCAGGGGAGCCCTTCTTTACCCATCCCCTAACCATTGCCTATTATCTGGCACAGTACCAGATGGATGCGCCAACGCTTGTCGCTGCTTTGCTCCATGACGTCGTCGAAGACACGCGCGTTTCTGTCGATGAGATCACCGAGCGATTTGGGCAAGAAGTGGGACGTTTGGTGGACGGCCTGACCAAGTTTGAGGCAGTGGCCGACGACGCCGCCGTCGAAACGCTGTCGAAAGAAGAGGTTCGCGACGCCACATTGCACAAGTTGTTCGGCGTCATGACCGACGATGTGCGCGTGGGCATCATCAAGATATTCGACCGTCTGCACAACATGCGCACGATAAAGGCCACGCCGCCAGCCACCCAAAAACGCAAGGCGGATGAAACCCTCGCCGTCTACGCGCCACTGGCCAATCGGCTGGGTATCTGGGAAGTAAAGAACGACCTGGAAGCGCTATCCCTGGAAGTCCTGGACTCAAACGCTTACCACATCATCAGACAGAAGTTAGAACAGTTACGTCACAAACACCAGACGCCCTTTGCGCGCGTGAATCACCAGATTGCGGAAAAGCTCACGGCTGCCGGCATCGAGATCGCAGATATCAAGTTGTGTCCGGAAAACATCTACTCCATCTATCAGAGTTCGCGCGGAAATGGCCGGCAAGGAAGTCGCTTAAAAGTCGATCCTATTTTACGTCTCGTTGTCGTGCTGAAGGATATTCCCTCCTGTTATCTGGCGCTGGGCGAGCTACACCAGATGTGGCGCCCCGTGCCGGGAACGTTTGACGATTATATTGCCTCTCCGCGTGACAATCTCTATCGTGCCCTACACACAACCGTCGTGCGCAACAACGGAGAACGCATCAAAGTCCGCTTTCGCACCGTCGCCATGGACGTGCTCTCAGAGATTGGCGTCATGGCCCGTTGGGTGCGGTTAGGCATGCCCCTGTGGTCGAGCGAAATTGCCGACCGCGTTGATGCACTCGTGGCCAATATCAGCGAGACGATTAATCTTGAGCCGCAAGATCCCCGTGTTGGCGTACAAGGCGTCGTGCAAGACGTATTTCGGGACCAGATCATCGTTTATACGCCGGCAGGAGACGTTAAAGAACTGCCGCAAGGCGCCACGCCCCTGGACTTCGCCTATATGATCCATTCTGAGGTGGGCGATCAGTGTCGCGTGGCGTTGGTGAACGACCAGCAAACGCCGCTCAACCAGCCGCTCCAAAGCGGCGATCGAGTCTACATTGTTAAGCGCGGGGATGGACCTCAGCGCATCTGGTTGGACGAAGATCTTGGTTATCTGACGACCAGCCGGGCGCGCGCCCACGTGCGACGCTGGTTTCGCCGCCTTTCTGAAGAGGCCGCCATCACCGAAGGAAGACGCCTTCTGGAAAATGAACTGTGGATGCTGGGCATGTCAGATTAAGCTCATGAGAAGGCAGCGCAGCTAATGGAGCTTGAGGATAAGGAAGAACTGTACCACTCGTTGGGTCGAGCCGAACTATTGCCGACGACAGTCTCTACCAGCGTCCTGCGCGATACGTGGGATAAGCGTCCTGTACGTAATATCGGTAGCGCCGTTTATTCTCAGAGCGGCGAAAAACTGATCATCAATAATGCCGGTAACCGCCCATTGCGCCTTTGTCGCTCTTGCCAGCCGCTTCCCGACGACGTCATTCTCGGCTTTGCCCGCAACGACGGCAGCATTACCGTGCATAAAGAGGGTTGTCCGCGGATTCCGTTTGATCCATTGGCCGATCGCACGCTTAAGCTCGACTGGGGCACCGAAGAAGACTGCGAGGTCCGCCTCTTTACCGTCAAAGTAGAAGTGTATGACCGGCCGGGGCTTCTGTTTGAAATCACGAATCTCATCCAGAGCGAGCAGATCAATCTGCCAACCGTGCATGCGGAAACGGACGACGGACTGGCTGTGGTGCTTCTGGACATGGAAGTTGTGCGTCCTCGCCAATTCGTGCGCGTGTTGCATCGCATCCAGGCACTCGTAAATGTGTTCTCTGTCGTTTCGCTGCCTTCCCCCTACCGGGCGTCAAATATTGAGGAATTTGCTCTAGAAGATCTGCCCACTTATCCGTGACTAATCTTAGCCTCGTCATTTCGTTAACTCTGTACAACTAGATATCCGCGCATTTGGGCGATTTCGATGAAAAGTGCGCCCACCCTTGACGGCTACCGGCCCGATCTGCTAAGCTGCGTCCGGTTTGCCTATCTTTCGGCAACAGCGGGGCGCCCTCTTTGCTCTGCACGTTGTTTAGAAGGCGGCTAGCCTGATTAGAGTAATAATGTCTTACCGTTGTGGCTCTCCATCCATGACGGTGGCCCAAGCAGTACGGAGGTTTGCTGTAACATGCTGAAGAAGCGCTTTTTCAAGACACTCGACGAGTGCGAAGTAACATTTCGGCTACAACCAGACGAAGCCCAGTCGGTCGCTCTTGTCATCGAAACGAACGACTGGACGCCGATCCCTATGAAGCAGCTGAAGTCTGGCTCGTTCAAGGCGTCTCTGCGCCTGCCCTTGGACAGGCAGGTACAGTTTCGCTATCTGATTGACGGCGACACCTGGAAGAACGACGACACGGCCGACGCCTACGTGCCAAATGAATTTGGCGAAGAGAACAGCGTGGTTGAAACCTTTCGCAACGGGTCTTAACCCTTTACCGGTGTGATAAACTGGCTCAGCTGGCGCTGAGCCTTCTGCTGCGGCCTGGTAGTAGATACCAGGCCGTTCTATTTTAGCGTGCGCCAAGAGGCGCACCCCCTGACAATAGGGCTGTTAAACTCCAGAGGCAATATCTGCTATACTTGCCATAATGAAAGCGACTCAATTCGCGTTCGGCGAGTAGGGTGATGTTGCCTTTGAGAAACAGAAAACCGGGACAGCAGTTGGCTTTTCTGCCGGAAGCCGATCCAGAAGCACTGGCAGAGAATCTAGTAGCGCTGGCAAACGCCAGTGGCGGGCTGATCGTGGTTGGCGTGGACAGAAACGGAAACGTCGTGGAGCCGGTGTGGGAAGAGGAAATTGAGGCTGCGCTCCGCGAAGCAGCCTCCCTGTGTCGTCCTCCTGTAGAAGGCGAGTGGCAGCAGCTTGACAATGAAAAGCGTGGGCTCATTGGTCTCCGCGTTTCGCGCAGCCCGGATCTACACAGTCTATACGACGGGCGCGTTCTGATTCGCAGCGGCGACGAAAACCGCACGCTCAGCGGCGACGAGATCCGTCAGCTGGCGAACAGCAAGACCGTCGGCGACTTTGAGGAAGGGGTGGTTCCCGGTGCAAAGGGTGACGACCTGGACCCGGCAATCGTCGAGGAATATCTGGAAAAGCGGGACCAGCGCGGCTCTACTCGTCCCGATTCAGTCTCCAACTTGTTGTTCGAAATTGGCGCGACGGATCGAGATGGAAATCCGACCGTCGCCGGTATGTTGCTCTTTGGAAAACGTCCACAGGCTTTCCTACCTCAGAGCGGCATCGTGTTCGTCAAATTTCCCGGAACGGAACCGACCAGCGATACCGAAGAAGCCGTTTACGGTCGCCGCGACGAGCTTGCGGGTCCGTTGGCGCGCATGGTAGAGCGCGCATGGAACATTGTCTGGGAAGAGATGAGGGTGGGCGCTGCCGTCAACGGGCTGGAGCGAGAGGAGCTGACCGAGTATCCTCGTTTTGCGGTGCGCGAGGCGCTGATCAACGCCGTTGCCCATCGTGACTACCGCATTCGTGGTCGCCGGGTCGAAATTCGTATGTACAGCAACCGCATGGAAATCATTAGTCCCGGTTCATTGCCCGGTTACATCACCCTCGACAACCTTGTAGAGGAACACTTTTCACGCAATCCTCGAATCGTAAACGGGCTGTATCAATGGGGCTATATCGAAGAGCTTGGCCTGGGCATCGACCGCATGATCGAGGAAATGGTACAGGCAGGTCATCCACCGCCAGATTTCCGGGCGACATCGCATACCTTCACCGTTGCACTAGAAAAGGCAGCGAGACGTGTTGCAGCCAAACCATCCGCTCGTAATATGAATGAGCGCCAAACCCAGGCGCTGACCTATGTGCGGGAATATGGCAGCATCACAAACCGTGAGTATCAGCGGCTCTGTCCGGATGTAACCCCCGAAACCTTACGACTAGACTTAAAGGATTTAGTAGATCGCGATATTTTGCTTAAAATCGGCTCCAAGAAGGGTACACATTACATTCTAAAGTGACTTATCCCAAAAATATCCCAAATTGCGAGGTTGGGATATATTTGGGATAAGTCGGGCGCATTCATCTATGTCACTGACGCATCAATTCATCATCACATTAGCGCTACCCGCCTCCTTTCTAGTGTTGCTGCTCTATGATCTGCGCAAGCGTGGATCTCTGCGGCACGGACCTTTCTGGATTGTGACTCTGTTTGTGGCTGCACTGTGGTCCAGTCACCTTCTCAGCTACTATGTTGGCGTCGAGCTGTCTGCTGAAATCGCCTGGACCTGGCGCATCGCGGCGCGGCACACTTTGGGCATCATGGCTATCTTTATTCTGTTGGCCACGATGGCACATCTAGGCACGGCATCCGGATCACGCAACATGATCCTGGGCATCTCTATTATCTTTTGGCTGGCTGCCCTCGTTCTGGATCCGGCAGTCGTACCGGTGGAGGTTGGCGCCTGGGCAGAAACGGGTGATCTAGAGGCGCACTTCAATCTATGGGCCGGCGTGTGGGTCACGTCGTGGTTGATTCCACTGTTAGCAGCTATGCTGCTAACACGCGAGACAATACACGATGCGTTGAGCGCCGTGTATCGTAATCGCCTCAACTATTGGGTCACCACCCTAATCATTTTCGTTATCAGCGGCATGCTGGCGCTCATTCAGCAACAAAACCAACCGGCATGGCAGGAGCTGGGCGGCCTCGGATTCGTACTTGCCGCCGCTCTGGGTACGGCAACGCTCGTACGAGGCAGCCTGCCTAACCTGAGGCTGGCAATGCGGAAGCTTATTGCGCGACTGGCTACCTCAGTTCTCGTCCTGGCGTTAATCTGGGCTTTTCTTTTTGTCCTGATTACCGAAGTCCCACTGCAAAGCGGCGGGTGGACAATTTTAGAGTTAGGGCTGGCAGCAACCATTCTCACAGCTCTCCTAACCGCGATTAATCGCTATGTACCCGCCATTCTACGTCGTCTGCTCTTGCCATCGGGACACAATCGAACTGGAGCGCTGGCCGACCAGTCAGCCCTGGTCACAGCCCTTCCCGATCCAGAGGCCCTGGGAGAGATTCTGTTACGTCTCAGCCAATACAATATCGCCGCCAACAACGCGCGGCTACTGTTCGTTGACGCACAACAAGAGGACAAAATCGTGTTGCGCCCGCTGGCGCAGGTCGGGCACGTAGAAGAATCTGGACCGATCGAGATCCCCTCCTCAAGCGCGATTGCCGATCATCTGCGACGACGCCCACCCACACCGCTTTCGATGTACGAATTGGAATCCTTGCCCGCCTTTGCCGATGTCGATACCGAGGAAATGCACCTTGTGCACCAGGGTAACATCGAAATCCTCATGCCCCTTGGCGCCGGCGACGATCTGGTAGGCGTCTTGACGCTCGGAGAAAAGTACACTGGGGAACCTTATGATCACGCTGATCTTCTCTGGCTGCAAGATTTGGGCACGCACGGCGGTCTTCTGTTGTGGCAGGCGAAAGAGCTCAAGAAATGTACAGAACAGCTTGAAACCATACGCGCGGAAATGGAAGAAATGAAGCGTGACGGGCAACAGCTTCATGAGTTATTGGGGCTTTATGAGCGCTTTTCGCTGCTCGTCTCGCCATCTTTGCGCCGTCCTTTCAGCGATATCCACCATACACTCGAGGAACTGCAGGCGGGTAACGGCGCAAACAAGACCCTGAGCGACCTGCAACACCAATTTGCTCAGTTGCGTCTCAAGCTCAATAATCTCATCATTACTGCAGCCAATGTGCGACGCCAGCACGATTTTTCATTTGATAGCGTCGACGTCGTTGAAACGGTGCATGAGGTGGTACGCGATCTTTCAGCCATGGCTTCGGCGCGACATGTTATGGTAAACGTGAAAACTGATTCACAACCACTCCGCGTAGAGGCGGACTACCAGCGCCTCTATGAAGCCGTTCAACATCTACTCCACAACGCCATTCGATTCAATCGCATTGGTGGACAGGTCAACATTAACTGCGGCGTTTCCGGCGATGAGGTCTATCTTCACATCCAGGATAACGGCGTTGGTATGTCGCCAGAGAAACTTGCATACGTATCACAGGATACTTTCTCTACACCCAGCGAGAACGCGGTTATCAATCGCGGGCTGGGTCTGGTATTGGCGCGATTCATTGCCCGCGCACACGGGGGCCACGTGGAAGCAAGCAGCGAACCTGGCAACGGCAGCACGTTCTCGCTCTACTTACCACTAATAGAAATGGACTCCTCGCCATCCCCCGAATCGCACGATGCAGTGACGGCTTAGGCTGCCGTCACTGGATTCGCTCACATGCGCTTCACGGCCCCTTTGGCTCTCCTATTACTTCTGATCTTACCCTACTTCTTCTGGCTGGGACGACCGCATAGCGCATTGCGACGCCGGGCGCGCCACTGGACAAGTCTGACGCTTCGTTTACTAATAGTGACTTTCATCATTCTAGGACTGGCGGGAGCACAGGTGGTGCGCGCCGCCGATGAACTGTCCGTCGTCTTCCTGATCGACGGTTCGGATTCAATTTCGCCCACACAACGGGCCGAAGCCGAAGAATACGTTCGGCAGGCAGTCGAGAGTATGAGCGTAAACGATCAGGCGGCCGTCATCGTCTTTGGCGCGGAACCACTTGTGGAGCGACCCATGAGTGGGCTGGCTGAATTGGCGCCAATCACCTCTGCGCCGCAGGGTTTGCAGACAAATCTCGCCGAAGCGATCCGGCTGGGCATTGCGCTCTTCCCCGCCGGCAGCGCGCGGCGCATGGTGATTCTTAGTGACGGCGCCAACACGGTGGGGCAGCCCTTGGAGGCCGCGCGGCTGGCGCAGACGTCTGGAATCCAAATCGATTACGTCCCGCTGACGCGTGGTGAGGACGAGGCGCGCGATGAAGCATGGATCGAGGATGTAAGCGCACCCACGCGGGTCATTCGTGGTGAAAACTTCAGCGTTGATGTCTCAATTTTCAGTCGGGCGGCGATGAATGCGACGCTGCGCGTGTTGGGTAACGGTAGCGTCGTCCACGAAGCGAATGTACGGCTGCAAGCGGGCAACAACAACTTTTCGATTCCCTTGCAGGCAATCGAACAAGAGTTTGCGCGATTTACGGTGGAGCTGGCGCCGGAGCGAGATGAGATGCCTCAGAACAACCGGCTCGCAGCCTTCACAGAAGTCGTTGGGCCACCACGCGTACTGCTCGTTTCAGGCGTAAGTGGATCAGAAGCGCCAGCCGCCGGTGATGAGGCAGCGCAATTGGAAGCCGCCCTTCGAAATGCCGGTCTCACGGTGGAACGAGCCACGACCACCGAGTTGCCCGCCACCCTCCCGCAGCTCAGCAACTATGCCAGCATCATCCTGGCCAATGTCAACGCGCGTGACGTTCATCCGCGCAAGATGGAAGCGATCCAGAGTTACGTGCGCGATCTGGGCGGTGGATTGGTCGTCGTTGGCGGGCCGCAAAGTTATGGTATGGGCGGATACTTCCGCACGCCCCTGGAAGAAGCGCTACCCGTAGATATGCAAATCCAAGATCAGGACCGCTTTCCCTCGGTCACTATCGCCATCGTCATCGACCGCTCAGGGAGTATGGCGATGCAGGAGGGCGGACTTACGAAGATACAACTGGCAAACGAAGCAGCCGTTCGCGTCGTCGAACTGTTAAACGATTTTGATGAAATCGCCGTCCTGCCCATCGATACAGCGCCCAGCAATGTCGTCGGCCCGGTCGGCGCCGACGATAAAGAACCCGTTATTGACGCCATCCGCCAGATCGGCGCCGGCGGAGGCGGTATTAACGTGCGCACGGGCATGGAAGCCGCCGCGGATGCCATCGCCAGCAGCAGCAATCAGGTCAAGCACATCATTGTGCTGGCCGACGGAAATGACTCTAACGAGCAGGAAGGTGTGCCACAGCTCATTGAGGGGTTGGTGGCGCAAGGCGTGACAGTGTCGATGGTCGCCATCGGCGATGGCAAGGACGTGCCCTGGCTGCAGCGCATGGCGGAACTGGGGCAAGGCCGCTTCCATCTGACGCTTGAAGCAGCTAATCTGCCGCAGATTTTTACCCAAGAAACGACGTCTATCCAGCGCACCTATCTCGTCGAAGAGCGCTTCTTTCCCACACTGGTCAGTCCCAGCCCCATCCTGAGCGGTATCCGGCAGACGCCGCCACTCTACGGATACGTCGGGACGAGTCCCAAAGCGGCGGCCCAGGTCGTTCTGGAAACGCATCTGGGCGACCCTCTCCTGGCCTCATGGCAGTATGGTTTAGGGCGCGCAGTGGCCTGGACGTCGGATGCCACGGGTCGCTGGGCCACGGACTGGGTGAGTTGGAACGGTTTCCCTGCCTTCTGGGCGCAGGCTGTCCGCTGGACTATCCGCCAAGGCGCCGAAAACAATGTGGAAACAGTCGTAACGCTGAGCGGCAACGAAGCCGCAATCACCGTCGATGCCCGGCGCGCGGATGGCGGCTTTTTTGATGAACTGGAGATGACGACGAACGTTGTAGGCCCTGATGGTCGTGTCACCGAGCTGACGCTGGAGCAGACAGCACCGGGACGCTATGAAGGCGCCTTTCAGCCCGACCAGCAGGGCGCCTATATACTGGGGGTGGCGGGCGCTGGCAGCGGCGGCGACGAGGCGGTGGTCGCGCAAACAAGTGGCTGGGTGCTCGGATACTCGCCGGAATATCGCCGCTTACAGAGCGACGAAGCGTTACTGCGATCCATCGCCGGGGTGACCGGTGGAAATGATATCGGCGCTAGCCCAGCAGTCGCCTTCGATCACAATCTGCCCTCGGAGGCGACGACGCGCCCTATCTGGCCCTGGCTCATGTTAGCAGCCGTCCTGCTACTGCCGGTAGACATTGCCACGCGCCGTCTAACGATTACCCGCTACGATATGCAGCGTGCGTGGGCAGCGCTCACGGGGCGGATCATGCCCCAAGCAGCGCCTGCCGAACGCTCGCCGCAGGTGGAGCGCCTCTTTGCGGCCAAGGAACGGGCCGCCGAAAGGCAGACTGTAGAAAAGCAACCGCCGCCAGAGCAACCTGCGATGTCAGAGCCAGTCGCTCCGCCTTCCACAGCGACTGAGAGGCAACAGCCATCGCCTGGGCGCGAAGCTTCAGAAAAAGCGGAGCCCTCACCCTCCACCGACGAAGAAGAGAAAGAAGAAACACTGGCCTCCCGCCTCCGGCGCCGGAGAGAAAACCACCCCTAATTTCCTATTGAAGCAGCGCCTGCCTTATCCGATACTGGAAAGCACAAGTCAATCCATTGTGGGATGAAGATGAAGGAGCTGTGATGAAACGTCGATCCCTTTTCACTATAGCCAGTTTCATACTGCTACTAACGCTCCTTGCCTCGGCAGCTGCGCCACAGCAGCAACGAGTCATTGTGCAAGCAGACAGTATAGGGACCGCCACCGCTGCCGTGGTAGATCATGGCGGACAGGTCGGCGAAAGTTTAGCCATTATTGATAGCGTTGCTGCGGAACTTTCGAGCAACGCGCTTGCCGCTCTGCAGGAGGACAGCAGAGTTGTAGCCGTTTACCCCAATGAGGGCGTAGAGGCTGCGGGCAGGGGAAATCCACATATCAATGCCGAATTCCCTGAGGTCATTGGCGCCGACGAGGCGTTGGCCCAGGGCATTAGCGGCGAAGGCGTTACCGTTGCCGTCGTCGATAGCGGCATCTCCCAACGATTTAAATGGGCCAAGAACCGCGTTGTGGCCGTTTACGATGCGGTCGACGGTTCGGGACGGCCGGCGCCACATGCCGATCCAAACGGGCATGGCACGTTTATTGCCGGCGTCATAGGCAACAATGAGTCCGATGGCGACGGCGTTCTGGGCGTGGCCCCTGACGTACAATTTGCCGACGTGCGTGTGCTCGACTCCGAAGGGAAGGGACACTATACCGACGTTGTCGAAGGGCTAGACTGGATTCTGGCCAATAAGGATGCCTATAATATTCGCGTCGTCAACCTTTCATTGGTCGGCGCAATCGGTGGACCTTACTGGGCCGATCCCGTCAACCAGGCTGTCGAAGAACTTTGGGACGCCGGTATCGTCGTCATCGCCGCGGCGGGCAATGCCGGTCCTGATCCGCTCACCATTGCCGCGCCCGGCAACAATCCCTTCGTGATCACCGTGGGCGCGTTTACCGACAATTACACACCTGACGATGAAAGTGATGACTATATCGCTCCGTTCAGCAGCGCAGGTCCGACTGAAAGCGGCTTTGTAAAACCGGATCTCGTCGCGCCCGGCGCGCATATCATTTCCAACATGGACCCCAACAGCACCTGGGGTCGCCATAACAGAGAAGCCCGCGTGTTGGGCCGCTACTATGAGGCTGCGGGCACGTCCGCCGCTGCTGCTGTAACGTCCGGCGCTGCGGCTCTGCTCTTGCAAGAGCATCCGCAGATGACGCCCGATCAGGTGAAGTACGCGCTGATGGCCTCAGCACGGCTCGCCACGTATGATGACAACACGCTGACCTGGAGCGTCTTCCAGCAAGGCGCAGGTCGGCTCTGGGTTCCCGATGCCATTTGGGGCGGGCACACAGGCGAGGCCAACGGCGACATGGTGCCTGGCGAGAAGTACGTTGGACCTACCGTCTATCGCGACGGCGAGTTTGTACTCGTCGATGCGGATGGCAACCAGCTTGCCGACAGCAGCGGTTACCTGTGGCAAGGTGGCTACTTGTGGCAAGGTGGCTATCTCTGGCAGGGCGGTTACCTGTGGCAAGGCGGCTACCTATGGCAGGGCGGTTACCTGTGGCAAGGCAGCGCTGACTGGCAGCCATGGGAAGAGGACGGCGAATGGCAAAGCGGCTACAGCTGGCTTGGTAACGACGAGGCCTGGCCCGGCGGCTATCTATGGCAAGGTGGCTACCTGTGGCAAGGCGGCTATCTCTGGCAGGGCGGTTATCTCTGGCAAGGTGGCTACTTGTGGCAAGGATTGATGGCCGATTTTGAATGATGTAAACAAGCGTTCCTCCGTTTGAACAGAAGGTCTCCGCCTCCGGCATGGGGGTGGAGATCTTTTCTGTATTGTCGACGCTCACGGCGTCGATTCACACTTATTCAGGAGATTGGAAAGAAAGCACGTGGCTAAGAACAAGGCACAAACCTCGCGCATGCGCCTGATATACATTGTGCTAGTGGGCGTCCTGGGCCTTCTGTTCGCCGTGACAGGGCTACTCGACGTCTCCGCATACGAGCCATTGCACATCTTCCTACTGCTGACAGCCCTTGCCGTGCTAGCGCAGCTCGCAGCCACCGACGCCGAAGCTGACGTAACCTTTGAGGTCGGCAGCGCGATCAGCCTGGCGACAGTGCCATTTTATGGGCCGGCAGCGGCAGCGCTTGTGGCCACGGTTGCCAATCTAAGCATCTGGATTTTCAGGCGATTAACAAAAAGCGAGTGGAAAGGAACCTGGGAACAGCTCGTGTTCAACACGGGTATGGGCAGCGTCTCAATTTACGCGGCCGGGCACACGTTTCTACTGACCCAACAGCTCCTTGGCGGCGACACGTTGGTAACTCAGATCCTACCCTGGCTTGTGGCTGCCGTGGTGGGCGATCAGCTCAACGTCTGGCTGCTAGTTGGCATCGTCACTCTCCAACAAGGTGTCAATCCCCTCGCCTTCTGGCGCCAGAATGGATGGGCCATGCCCATAAACGTGATTGTCATGGGCGCGGGCGGGGGCGTGCTGGCTACGGCCGTGCGCGAGTTTGACGCCCTGGGCATTGCCATCTTCTTCTTGCCCGTCTTTCTCTCCGCCTATGCCTTCCGAGTCTACGTAGCGCGCACGCGCGCGCATCTGGAACAGCTAGAGGATCTGGTCGCCGAACGGACGCAAGAGTTGGTCACCGCCAATGAATCGCTTGCCGAGCTGAACAAGCAGAAGGACGCCTTCCTGGCCGTCCTCACGCACGATATGCGCTCGCCGCTTACGAACATTCATGGCTATGCCTCTCTACTGCGCGACCATCCCCAACTGCCTGCCGAGCAGCGCACACACATGGCAAGTATCATTCTGCGCAACGAACGCGCACTGCTCGAAATCGTGAACAACATTCTGGACATTGAACACATGGAGTCAGGCGCTGCGGTCATGCTAGAGCGTCAAAACTTTGACCTTGTCGAACTGATGAACGAGCTGATCGACTCCAGCACAGCGCAGGCGCAGGAGAAGCAGATTGCTCTACACTATGATGCCAACTCCGAACCGATCTTTGTGCACGCCGACCGCCAAAAAGTGGCTCGAATGCTGCAAAACCTGCTCTCTAACGCCATCAAGTACACGCCGGAAGAGGGTTGTGTGTCACTCCGCGCCGCAATGAACGGGCACTTCATTAACATCGAAGTTGAGGACAACGGTTATGGCATTCCCGCCGAGGAGTTGTCCCAAATATTTAACCGCTATAGCCGGGTGGATAAGCACAGAAGCAAAGCCGTCGGCACCGGACTGGGCCTCGCCATCGTCAAGAGCCTTATAGAGGCGCACGAAGGCGAAATCGAGGTGCAGAGCGAAGAAGGCGTGGGGAGCACCTTTACGGTGAAGTTGCCGGCGTAGGAGATAATATTGGAGATTCGGCCATGCGCCGATAAATCTCTAATCTCCAGTCTCCAATCTCTAATCCCAACTCATCCTCTCATTAATTTCCTCCGTCACTCTCGCCACAAACTGCCCCACATGCACCCCATTCTCCCGCCTGCCATCGCGGCGGCGTATGGAGATTGTGTCGTCGCGTAGCTCACGGTCGCCCACGATCAACATGTACGGCACCTTCATCAATTGCGCTTGCCGGATTTTGGCCTGCATGCGGTCGGAGTTCAGGTCGGCGGAGGCGCGGATGCCTGCCGTGCGCAGTCTAGCTTCCAGCTGCGTGGCGTAGGCATGGTGCGCGTCGGTGATGGGGATGATGCGTGCCTGCTCTGGCGCGAGCCATACCGGGAAGTTGCCGGCGTAATGTTCGATGAGAAAACCGATGAAGCGCTCGTGGCTCCCGAGCGGCGCGCGATGGATGCACAGCGGCGCTTCCTCCTCTCCATCGCTATTGGTAAACGTCAGATTGAACCGCCGTGCTGCGGCAAAGTCAGCTTGGTTTGTCGCCAGACTAAACTCACGCCCTATTGCGCTCCACACTTGCACGTCGATCTTGGGGCCGTAAAAAGCAGCCTCGTCTTCCGCTTCAACAAAGGGGACGCCGGCATTTCGCATCACGCGGCGCACCATCTCTTCCGTGTGCAGCCAGCCGGCCTCATCGTCAACGTATTTCTTGCCCAGCCCCGCCTTGCTATGTTTGCTCAAACGTAACACGTAGCGATCGATACCGAAAATTGAAAAGTAGGTGCGGTATAGGTCAATCACAGCCATAAACTCTTCGTCGAACTGTTTCTCTGAACAGTAGATGTGCGCGTCGTTCTGCTGCGCCGCACGCACGCGCAAGAGGCCGAACAGTTCGCCGCTTTGCTCATAACGGTAGACCATCCCGTATTCTGCCAGCCGGAGCGGCAGGTCGCGATAGCTGCGGCCTTTGCTGGCGTAGATCTTATGGTGGAAGGGACAATTCATGGGGCGTACGTAATAGCTAGTTCCGCCGCGCTCCATGGGTGGGTACATATCGTCGGCGTAGTAAGGCAGGTGGCGGCTACGCAGATAGAGTTCTTCTTTAGCAATATGCGGGGTGCGCACGCGCTGATAGCCTCCACGATCTTCCATTTCGTGAGCCAGCTTCTCCAGCTGCTCCACAATGATTTCGCCGTTCGGCAACCACAACGGCAGACCAGGGCCAACTTCCTCGTCGAAGACGAACAACTCCAATTCGCGCCCCAGCTTGCGGTGGTCCCGTTGGCGCGCTTCCTCCATGCGCTGCAAATAGTCCTCCAGCTCCTGCCTGCTGGGCCAAACCGTGCCGTAGATGCGCTGCAACATGGGCTGCTCTTCGTCTCCGCGCCAATATGCCGCGGCAATGCTCGTTAGCTGTAAGGCGTCCGGCGCGATCTCGCCGGTATGCTCTATGTGCGGTCCCCGGCAGAGGTCTTCAAAGCTATCCTGGCGATAGGTGCTCAACGGCGCATCTTCTTGAACTAGCTCCTCGATGAGCTCCAGCTTGTACGGCTGGTCGGCGAACAGTTGGCGCGCTTCCTGTGGCGCGATTGACCGGTACTGCAAGGGGTGAGCACCAGAAATGATCTCGCGCATACGGGCTTCCAAGCGCGAGAGATCATCATAAGAAAAGGTGCGCGCGTTCCCTTCCCCATCGTGACCAAGGTCAAAGTCATAGTAGAAACCGTCGTCCACTGGCGGCCCAATCCCCAGTTTGGCCTCGGGGAAAAGGTCCAACACCGCCTGCGCCAGCACATGCGCCGCCGTGTGGCGCAGACGGTAGAGGTGGGATTGTTCGTAGGGAATATCGTAGTCTTGTGCCATAGGTCTAAGCAGCGGACACTGGAGAACTAGGGACCGGAGACTAATCTCCAATCTCTAATCTCCAGTCTCCAATCTCCAATCTCACAACTCCATGCTTCGTCCTCGGATTCTCTCCAGTGCCTTCTCCTTAAACTCCTCCACTGGTATCGCACCGCGATCCTCTTCTTCGCGCGTGCGCACGGAGACGGCATTGCCTTCGACTTCGCGGTCGCCGACGACGAGCATGTAAGGAATCTTTTGCATCTGCGCCTCGCGAATCTTGGCGCTCATGCGATTGCCGCTGTCGTCCACTTCCACGCGCATACCTGCGGCGCGCAGTTCCGCTGCCGCCTGGCGACAGTACGCAACGTGACGGTCGGTGATGGGAATCATGACAGCCTGCACGGGCGCCAGCCACAGAGGGAAGGCGCCGTTGAAGTGTTCAATCAAAATGCCAACGAAGCGCTCCATGCTGCCAAAAGGCGCGCGATGGATCATGACCGGACGGTGTTTTTCGCCATCGGCGCCTACATACTCCAGCTCAAAGCGCTCTGGGAGCAAGAAGTCAACCTGGACGGTACCCAGCTGCCACTCGCGCTTGAGCACATCGCGGAAAATGAAATCCAGCTTAGGTCCGTAAAATGCGGCCTCGCCCACTTCCACGCTGTAGTTCAGGTCCAGACGGTCCGCGGCGTTGCGAATAGCAGCAATGCCCTGCTCCCACATGTCGGGCGTACCGGCATACTTATCGCTTTCAGGATCGTTGGTGCCCAGTCGCGCGCGGAAATCCTGGAACCCCATCGCTTCAAACACGTACTGGATGAGCTCCACGACGTGGATAAACTCATCCTCCAACTGCTCAGGCGTCACGAATAGGTGGGAGTCGTCGACCGTGAAGCCACGCACGCGGGTCAGGCCAGACAGTTCGCCGCTCTGTTCATAGCGATACACCGTGCCAAACTCGGCTAAACGCAGAGGGAGATCACGGTAGCTGCGCGCTTCGCTACGGTAGATCTCGATATGGTGCGGGCAATTCATCGGCCGCAGCAAGAAGCGGTCTCCGTCGACGTCGATGGGCGCGTACTGGCTGTCCTTATAGTACGGATAATGCCCACTCTTCATGTAGAGCTCTATCTTGCCGATATGTGGCGTAATCACGGGCAAGTAGCCCCGTTCCACCTGCGCCTGACGCAGGAAGCCTTCCAGCGTTTCGCGTAGGACAGTTCCCTTTGGCAGCCACAGGGGCAAACCAGAACCGACCAGCGGTGAAATGTGGAACAGGCCCAGCTGTTTGCCTAGTCGCCGGTGGTCGCGCTCGCGCGCTTCTTCTAACCGCTGCAGGTACTCCTCCAGCTCTTCTTTGTTGTGCCACGCCGTGCCGTAGATGCGCTGTAACTGCGGGCGGTTCTCGTCGCCGCGCCAGTACGCGCCGCTGGTGCGTAGAAGCTTTACGGCGTTGGCTTTAACCTGCTTTGTGTACCCCACGTGTGGCCCACGGCACAGGTCCACGAAGTCTCGCTGGCGGTAGATGCTTACCTCGTCCACAGGCTCGGAGATGGGCCGGCCCATGTCGTCCACCTTCCCCGCCGCCAGCTCCTGGATCAGCTCCACCTTGTAGGGTTGGTCCTCAAAGAACGCCAACGCTTCATCGACCGACATTGTCTCATGCTCAAAGCGCGCATTCTTCTTCAATAGCGCCTTCATGCGCGCCTCGATCTTTTCTAGCTCCTCCGGCGAAAAGGTGATAGGTTTGCCCTCATCGTCGCGGCCCAGATCAAAGTCATAGTAAAAGCCATCCTCAATCGGCGGCCCGATTGCCAGTTTGGCTTCCGGAAAATGATCCAGCACCGCCTCCGCCATCACGTGCGCCGCCGAATGGCGTATGCGATAAAGTTCTGATTCTTCATACGGCGCATTGCCGTTGTTCTCTGACATAATTCTTCTCCACAAGGGATTAGAGATTGGAGATTAGAGATTGAACGTCACGCAAACTCAAACTCCAGTCTCCAGTCAACCAATCTCCAATCATTAACTACCAACAAAAAACGCCACCACCCACATCGGGGCGATGGCGATCGCGATTCCACCCAATTTCAACCGTCACACCATACGCAGACGCAACGATTCTCATTGTCGCCGTTAACGGAGCGTACCGGATTCTCGTAATAGGAGCGCCTGTGCAGCGCACCGTTCAGAGAATCACTCTCGGGGGGTTTTCACCGCTATCTTCGCCGCGAAGGCTCTCAGCCCATCGACCTTCGCTCTCTGGGGCGGGCACAGTAGTTACTCGTCCCGATCAACGTGTTCGATTTCTTATTTGATTAGATTATAGAGCTTGCACCAGGTGTGTCAAGGAGAATTCACGAGCGATCAATGTTGCCAACGCCACAGCGCACCCCTCATTGCACCGGTATCTCCTCATGCTATAATGCACCTATTCTGAGGAGCAAACCGACGAATTAATGACTAAAGATATCAAACAGCAACGCAAATCCCCATCAATCCGTTTGCCTCTGTGGGGTGTAGCCCTACTTGCCGTCTTAATTGCCGTAGTCATCATCGCCAGCACCATCTGGCTATTTAATACGGTACGCGACATCACCGCCTCTATGGAAACGGCGCCAGCCGCCTTCGAGGCCTCCGGCGAACAGGACAGTACCGACAATATTTGGAACCTGGACGACCCACTTGTCACATCGACAGGTCCGGACGACGGTAATCCGGGTGGCCTGTCGGTAGAATCGTTGCAGCCATGGCAAGGGAAAGAGCGCGTCTCGGTTCTGGTGATGGGCATCGACTTGCGCTGTGACGAAGAAGGTCCCACGCACACAGATAGCATGATGGTGCTGACAATGGACCCGGTCGGTCTTTCGGCAGCGGCGCTATCATTGCCGCGTGACCTCTGGATAGAAATACCCGGTTTCGGCGCGAACAAGATCAACCAGGCCTATTTCTTGGGTGAAGCCTACGACTATCCGGGCGGAGGCGCAGCGCTGGCGGTAGAGACCGTGGAGGCGGCTCTAGGCGTGCCTATTGACTATTACGCCGCCGTAAATTTCCAGGGCGTCGTCGATTTTGTCGATCTCATCGGCGGCATCACTATTGACGTTGCTCAAGACATTGAAGATCCTGACTACCCCGACAACTGCTACGGATACGATCCCTTTTATCTCAACGCGGGAGAGCACGAGCTGAGTGGCGAACAGGCGCTGAAATACGCGCGCACCCGCGCCACTGCCGGGGGAGACGTCGACCGCGCCGGGCGCCAACAAGAGGTCGTCCTTGCCGCCCGCGACAAAGTGTTACGATTGGACATGGTGCCGCGCCTCATCGTTCAGGCGCCTCAGCTATGGCAGTCGTTCCAGCGCAACGTAGAGACCAATCTGACACTGGAAGAGACGCTGCAGCTGGGCCTGCTGGCGCAGGACATTCCGCGAGAGAACATTCGCACGGAAGTCATTGATTTCGACTACGTATACAACGAGACGACGCTTGACGGACAGCAGGTTTTGGTCCCCGATCGCGAAAGCATCCGTACCCTGCGCGACCAGCTCTTTGCGCCACCCGCCATTCCAACACCCGTCATCGAGGATTTACCGCAAATGATGCGCGAGGAGAACGCGCGTATCATGGTCCACAACGGCACCTCTATATTTGGCCTTGCGGGCGATACCGAGACATATCTGCAAGGGCACGGCTTTAACGTCGTGGGCGTTGGCAACGCCGACTCATCCACCTATCCCACAACACAAATCCTCGATTTTGGCTCGCACTCTAACACCACGCGCTACCTGGCGCAGGTGATGGGCATTCCTCCGCTCAACATTAGCTACAGCAGCCGCTCGGCGGCCGATCACGATGTGCTGGTCATTTTAGGGAATGATTGGGCAGTGCCGACGCCGTCACCCTAGACGCCTCATAAGTACCAGACGCTCGATACTGGATGACGTGCATAGCCAGCGCAGCCACGCCGAACATGACGAGGTGTGCGCAGTAAATCCATAGCGTAAAATCGATCCGGGCGATCTGGTCTCGATACAAAAAGACCATCAAGAGATCGAGCGCGGAAGCCGCAATCATCAAGTTAGGAATCTGTTTCAGCCGCTGCCAATCACGCTCAACATTGAACCATAACAATCCGGCGCCAAAGGCCACAAACCACGCCGCGAAAATCCGCACCATTAGGGGTGACGTTTGCCACGGCCAGTAAGGAATTACCGCCTGCGGTGACAGTGTGAGGAACACCCCGGCGATGGCTACGACTGCGCCGGTCAAGGTGGCGATCCATCGTGCAAGCGGCCTTACCGGCGTCGCCGCTTGCCAGCTTGCTCCTTTTCGCTCCTGATACGCGTAAACCAGCAACGCAAGCAACGGTGCGCCTATGTAGACAACCAGCCAATAGATGAGGCGCATGCCGCCTGCAAAACTGTCTAAGTGCAACAGCGTAACGGCGCTAATGCCCACTCCCGCCGTCACCAAAATGGGAACCAGGAAGCGAGACGGCTCCCAAAGGTTACGAGCGGCGGCCCAGAACACGACTGCTGCACCGCCCAAATAGAGCGCGCCAAACAGACCGGCATTGATGGCAGGATTCACAGGCCAGAAGAAGAGCGCACCCGTCTGTTCGGGCAAGAACATCAGGATGACGGCGCCCGCGAGCGCGTTCACCGCGACAAAAAGATAAATCAGGCGCGCCCACCAGCTAAGCGGCGTGTTTTGTACGTCATTTCTGGTAGAAACCGGCTTATACATGTCACTCGCTCCTAAGCGTCGCCAGGAAGTTACGCACTTCCTCTACGAACGCCTCAGGTTGATCCAGGTGAATATCGTGGCCGGCGCCGTCGATGATGGCATAGCTACACTGCGGTATTTGCGAAACAGTGCGCTCGGCGTCAGAGACGCTCACGGCGCCGCCGAGATGATACGTCGCCGCCAGAAGGTGCACCGGTTGACGTAGCTTGTTGAGTAAGTCGTCTGGTTCCAGTCCATCCAAAAGGGCGCCATCTAACACCGGATCAAGCGTCGCCGGATCGAGCTGATGAAGCTGCAACGCCCGCTCGCGGACCGCCTCGATTCCCGCGACGTCAAGCACGGTCCGTTTGGCGCCAACCGGCCTCTGACCCACATATTGCACCAGCTGCTGAAACTCAGCCCCTTCAGCGTGGTACTGCAGCAAGAACTGTCGCAGACTCACGAAATAAGGATAGAAGAATGACTCTGTAAAGCGGGCAGACTGGAGGACGTAGAATGCCGGGTCGGCGAGGATGAGCGCGTCAATGTGCGAATGATCGAAAGCGCCCAGCCAGGCGGCAACCAGACCACCCAGCGAGTGGCCAAGTACAATTGCCGGCTGCCCCACCACGCGCTCTAAGAATAAACTGACGTCCCGCGCGTAGTCGGCGACGTGATAGCCGCCACCGACCTTCCCCGTCAGTCCGTGGCCGCGCATATCAACAAAGTAAACATGCGCCATCTTCATGAGCTCTGGCACCAGGTGCAGGATCTCGGCGTGGGAACCTGAAAGCCCGTGCAATATCACCAGTTTTGGGCCGTCCTCTGGCCCTGGCGCCTCCGTGTAATGCAACGTCACACCGTCGAGTACGACGGTATTGGCGGGCGCCACTGCAACGTCTTGTATTTTTTCCAGGCTTTCAATAGCGGTCATTTTCTATCTCCAACAGTGGTCTTGAATCACCACAACTTGTCTGGAAATAGTTTAGCTCCCGCTGCGGGCGGATGTCACCTAACAAAAGATATGAATTGTGCCTTACCAGAGTGAATTCTTTGGCTATACGATGGAGTAATGGGATCTACTTGCCAATTGACAGATCGTAGACGTCCCGCGGGCGCCAGCCTGCACGGTCCGCCACCAACGCCGCGGCCTCTTTACGCCGCACGCCCTGGGCTAGCTGTTCGTCCATGGCCTGGCGTACGGCGGCTTCGTCCCACACCAGATCCGCCGGTGACGCTCCTGCAATCACGACAGTAATCTCCCCGCGCACGTCACTCTCTCTGAAATGCGCCAGCGCCTCGCCGGCGGAGCTACGCCAGATCTCTTCGTACAGCTTGGTCAGCTCGCGGGCTACCACGACCTGCCGGTCGCCCAACACGGCGACGACGTCCTGGAGCAAATCCAGTAGCCGGTGCGGCGCCTCGAAGGCGACGAGCGACATCGTTTCTTCCGCCACACGCTCCAGCGCCTCGCGCCGCGCCTTTTGCTGTCTCGGCAAGAAGCCCAGAAAAAGAAAGCTATCAGTGGGCAATCCGCTGCTAACCAGCGCCGCGACCACCGCCGATGGGCCGGGAATGGGACTAACGCGAACGCCCGCCTCCAGCGCCGCCTGCACCAGCCGGTAACCCGGATCAGACAACCCGGGCATGCCCGCGTCCGACACGAGCGCCACGTCGCCTTGTTGCAGCTGTTGCACAAGCTCTGCCACCCGCCCCTCCCCACTGTACTCGTGGAAGCTAACCAACGGCGTCTCGATTTCGTAGTGCTTCAGCAAGCGCCCCGTCGTGCGCGTGTCTTCGGCAGCAATTAAGCTCGCCTCGCGCAAAACGCGCAGGGCGCGTAGTGTGATGTCCTCAAGATTGCCGATGGGGGTGCCGACGAGAAAGAGAGTGAACATCTGAGATTAGAGATTGGAGATTGGAGATTGCCCAATCTCTAATCTCCAATCTCCAGTCCCCTACCTAATGATTTTGAACGAAATTAAATATCAGCAAATTCTGATTGCAACTCGCCCGTGTGCGCACCGAGTATACCTGCGATACGGCGCTGCCGTTGCTCGTTTCCAGCTGAATATTATAGTCGCGAATCGCCGGAGTGTTATGCACAGAGCGCTCGTAGCCCGACGGACCATAGGCCGGCGCGCCGCCGACGTCTACGCGCTCATCAACGCCACTGCCCCACACGTGCACCCGATATTGACCCGCACCAACAGGGTTCCCCTGTAGATCGAGCACTTCACCGGCGATTCCCAGCCAATTGCAGCCGGCGGGGTTGGCGAAGTTTTGCAGATACATGGGACTTGTGGCGGAGCTTGTAAAGGGAAAGGGCGCTCTGGTAACCGTTGCCGTGGGAGGCGGCCCCGGCGTGTCTGTTGCCGTGGGCGAGGGCGTGATGGTCGGTGTATTGGTCGCCGGCGGCAACGTTACAGTAATCGACGGCTCTGCCGTTGGACGGCGGGTGTTCGTTGCCGTGGGAGGCGCCGTGGCTTCCGCTTGTTGAGGCGTCCAGGTTGGGTCTATTAAGCCTGACGAGGTTGGCGTTTCTGTTGCCGTAGGTACCACGGCGACAGCCACGAGCGTTGGCGTTGGTCCTGCCGGTTCTTCCTCCGGCTCCCCTGCAATTCCCAGCGCCTCCGTCACCGGCGCCGCCAAATCGGGAACGGCAATCACGGCGATGACGCCGGCGATCGTCAAAAGTATAAGGACGACCAGTAACAGCGAGAGTATATTGATTAGTATCTTTCCAGCGCCGCGCCTACTCCGTCTTGTTGCCATCGGTCCCTCTCCAATTGGCTAACTACCTGTATCAATAAACCGTTCGATAACTGCCTGTGACCACTGTTCTGCAAGCCAGCTTTCAAAGCGCTCTTGTAGCAAAGTAGCGCGCTGATCGGGACCCAGCGGTCGCTCTTCTTCGATTTCTACTACCTGCACCAGATAGTAGACCGTCTCACTTCCGTCAGCGTTCGTGGCAGTAATTACATCGCTGACTTCGCCCTCCTGCAACGCGAAAGCGGCCTCCTCCAGCGCTGGCACCAACAATGTACCTCGTGAGAAAAAACCTAAATCACCGCCGTCCGCTGCCGTGCTGGGATCTAAAGAATGCTGGCGGGCAAATGCGGCGAAATCAGCGCCGTTGCGCGCCTCTTCCAGCAACGATTGTGCCAGCGTCGCATCATCTACTTGAATATAACGCGCTCGTACCTGCGGCACGCTCAGCGGTACGTCTGAGGTAATCATCGCCGAGACCCGTTCTGTGAGCATCTCATATGTCAGCGCGTCGCGAAACGCTTCTTCTGTCCAGCGGTTGGCTTGCAACCAGCTTTCAAAACTATCAGGGCCGTTGTTCTCCTCTGCCACCTGGCGCAGTTCTGCCATTTGCTGGTCAACCATCTCTGCCGTGACCGTGATTCCGTTGGACTCTGCCGCCTGTTCGATAAGCGCGCGCTCGATGAGCATGTCCAGCACCAGAGCCTCCTGGCTGGGCGCGCTGCTTTCATCCTGCAGGATCGCGCTCATCCCCTGCTGCTGCCGCGCCAACGCTTCTTCATATGCCGCCAGATATATCGGCTCGCCATTCACAGTAGCTGCCAACGGCTCCTGAGGCGTTGGGCTGGGTGGTATCGCCGTCGCCGTAGGCGCCGGACCATCCTGCGGTCCCGGCGCTTCTGCTTGCGCAGTGGCGCCAACGACTGCACCTTGCGTCGCATCATCCGCCGGCGCATCGTCGCGACACGCGGCAACAAGGAGCAAAAGAGCCAGAAGAACGCTAATTAGAACACGACGTTGCATAAGCCATCAGACATTACGTAAACAAAGATTATACAATTGGCCCACGGCAGCGCAATAGGGCAGAAGTCGTGGGCCTAAAGTACGACGAGAAAAACAGCGGCCCCGGCAACAACGAGAAATACAATGGCGCATCCCAGACGAAACATCGTTTTTGTCAGCTTAAAGGCCATGCGTAACAAAAACAGGACACCCAACAGGATAACCGCCAGCACAATAAGCGTGGTAAGCTCCCCGGTTCCAAGTGAATTAATCATCTCCATGTTGATCTCCTTGCAAGAAGGTGTCCCCCGTTCGTTCTTACCGACAGGGTCAATGTCAGGGTAACATACCAGCCACAACCTGACCACGCTTAATCACGGTACTCACCAGGTTTGTACCAAAGCGATAGCCCAGCATGCGGTAGTCAGACGCTGTCAGTAGTAATATATCCGCCTGCTTTCCCACCTCCAGGCTCCCAATCTCATCACCGCGTCCGATGGCATGGGCCGCGTTGAGCGTTGAAGCTACCAACGCCTGCGCCTGTGTGAGTCCCATGTAGCGGCAAGCCAGGGCCATAATCATCTGCATTGACTCGCACCAACAGGTGCCCGGATTGAGGTCTGTGGCCAACGCCAGCGCGCCGCCCGCCTCCAGGATTTGCTCGGCCGGTGTATACTCCCGGTGTCCCAGGCCAAAAGGCGTCCCCGGCAAACCCACGGCAATCGTCTCGCCCTGACCCAGGGCCAGGATATCCTCCGGCGGCGTCTTGACCAAGTGATCGGCCGAGACGGCGCCCAGCTCCACTGCCAGCGCCGTGCCACCCAGTCCGGCAAACTCGTCCGCGTGCACTTTGAGCCGGTATCCCAAAGACTTTGCCTGCTGCAAGATGCGGCGCGTCTGGTCCACGTCGAACACACCTTCCTCGCAAAACACGTCGCAGAAGAGTGTACTGCCATTCTCTTCCATCCACGCCGCCCCAGCAGGTAGCATTTCGTCGATGACACACTTGACGTACGCCTCGGTGCGCCCGTCGAATTCATCTGGCACCGCGTGCGCCGGCAAAAATGTGTACATTAGCTCGACCGCTTGCTGTTCGTTCAACAGGCGCATGGCGTCCAGCTGCTTCAGCTCCGCCGCGGTTTGCAGCCCGTACCCGGTTTTGGCCTCCGCACTGGTCGTGCCAAATTCCAGCATCCGCTGTAAACGAGGCAAGTTCGCATGCGCCAGCTCTTGTGCGGTTGCCCCGCGCGTGGCGCGCACGGTGGACATAATGCCGCCGCCGGCAGCCATAATCTCCATGTAACTGGCGCCCCGCACGCGCTGTTCGAACTCGTCGGCGCGGTCGCCGGCCCAGGGCAGGTGCGTGTGCGGGTCGACAAACCCCGGCACTACGCAGCAGCCGCTGGCGTCAATGTCGGCTCGCGCCTCGTAGCGCCCGCGCAATTTCGACGAAGGTCCCACGTCCACTATTTGACCCTCGTTCACGGCGACGGCGCCGTCCGCAATGATGCCCAGCGTGCCCAGCTTGGCTCCGCGCTGCGGCCCCGGACCGGGGACAGTGCATAGCTGTGCGGCCGAATGGAGTAGTAGATCGACTGTTTGCATGTGAAACTCTCCTTGGCAAAGGATAAGGTGCTTTATTGACGCGGCACATTGTCCACTGGCGCCAGGGTTTCTGAAACCTTAGGCGTCGCCTGTGGCTCGTGCACCCAGCGGGCCAGCACGAGGATAGCCAACAGTGTCATTAGCGCACCCAGAAACGTGTTGCCCTGCAATCCGAATAATCGCCAGATCTCAGGACCCAACAGCGCGCCAATCATACGGCCCAGACCCGCAGAGGCAAAGGCCACAGACAGGACGACGCTGCGAGCCGTGGGCACAACTTCGGTCATCAGTGGCATGCTGCCCACAAACGTAGCCTCAAAGAGATAGAAGAAAACGAACAATGTAACTAGAGTCGCCGCCAGGCTGACACTGGCATAGGGCATCAGAAAATAGACGCCTGATAGCAACAGACCTAGCGTGATTACCACGCGGCGTTTTCCAAAACGATCGACGCTCCAACCGGCCGTCAGTTCGCCAAAGACTTCCGCGCCGCCGATGACGGCGCTTGCCAGACCAAGATTGGTCAACGCCAGACCATAACTTTGTTCCATCCAGTCGCCGTACACGATAAGCAGTAATTCCTGGGCGATCATGGCCAGTAACACATAAAGTCCGACCGCCCAAATCACAGAGTGCTCGCGCATTACGGTCAGCACAGCCCTTAGATCGGCCGCGCGCGTGGCGTGGACGCGAGCCGGGGGCAAGATGCGCCACAGCAGGATGGCAGCGGCGACGCCGGTCACCGCCAACCAGAAGAAAGGCGCGTGCCACCCCTGTTGCGCGATGACGACGCCCACAAGGGGCGCGCCGACGAGCAAGGCGCCGGCCCAGGAGAATTCGGTGATAGCGATTGCCTTGCCGCGCTTCTCATAGGCCACGACGTCGCCCAGATACGATTGCATGGTGGGATCATAGACGACCTTCGCCACACCGCTGATTACCAGAGCCACACCTAAAAACCAATAGGTTGGCCATATAAAGACGATGAGACTGCCCAGGGCAAAGGCAACCATGGAAAGCACCAGCAGTAGCCGCCGACCAAAACGCTCGGAAAGCGGACTGAACAGAGGACTGAGAAAGCCGGCAAAGGCGCGCAGGGCCACCAGCTGTGCGACTGAACCCAGCGAGACGTCCAGACCGCGCGCGATGGCGGGCAGGAATGGGTACGTCATGCGCATCGAGGTGTTCACCACCAGGCGACCGAAGGTAATCACAGCCAACTGTATACGGAAACGATGGGGGGCTTTGCTCTTCACGTGCGGAAGTTTAACTGACACCCTGACGCCTAACAAGGCGCGTTTTTTGCGCAGCAATGAAAGAAGGATTGTAAGTAGGTGGGCCGATAATGGGTATCATAACAGCGGAGATTAGGGGGTGGGGCGCCAAACTGTAGTTGGATGAGAGAGAGGTTCATGTCTGGGGAGAACTGGGAAATTCTGGATAGCGAGCTAGTTGTTGACCATCCTCAGGTCGAGGTCGCCATGGAAACGATCGGCCTCCCCGACGGTCGTGTGATCAAAGACTGGCCCATCGTCAATGCACACGATTATGTTAATACCGTCGTCTTCGATAAGTCTGGGCGCGCCCTGATTCTTGAAGGATATAAGCACGGAGCACGCCGCTCGAGCTGGCAGGTCATTGGCGGTTATCTGCAATCCGGCGAAGATCCACTGGAGGCGGCGCAGCGCCAGCTGCTGGGAAGCGCTGGCTATGAGAGCGACGACTGGCGCTACCTTGGCAGCTTCGTCACCGAGGCGCACCGTCATGTAGGGGTGGGCCACTTCTTCCTCTGCCTCAACGCGTCTAAGGTCGCCCGACCGAACCCTGGCGAGCTAGAAACGAATTCCGTGCGTTGGGTCACAAAGGAAGATCTAAATTACGCGCTCATGGACGGTCGCATCAACATTATCAGTTATGCGATGGCCATTTCTCTCGGTCTGATGGCGCTACATAAATTGAGCAGAAGCCAGGCCCTGGCCTATATTACCGCCCACCGCAAGAAGCTCGACAGAGGCTAGCCCGCCCGGCGCTGGCTCACCTGTCGCTAAACGTCCTCTACCCCACTTCCCGCCATAAGCAAACCTAACTGCTCGCGCGTGGCGTCCTCGGTCGCGATTGTAGCCACAATCTGCCCGTGATAGATAACGGCGATGCGATCGGCGAGCGAAAGAATCTCATCAAGCTCCGCCGATATCAGGAGCACCGCCACGCCCTCATCTCGCTGTTCCACGATGCGCTGGTGAATGAACTCAATAGAGCCAACGTCCAGACCTCGCGTCGGTTGGTTGGCGATCAACCAGTGAATCTCCCTGCTAAGCTCACGTGCCACAATGACCTTCTGCTGATTGCCGCCTGAAAGGTTGCTTACAGGCGTAAATGCGTCCGGCGTGCGCACATCATATTGGGAAATGAGTGTCTCCGCCTGCTCCTTGATAGGTCGCTGCCGTCGCTGCACGCCACGAGAAAAGGGTTCCTTGTAGTACGTGCAGAGCACCATGTTGTCAGCCACAGTGTAGGGCAAGACGAGGCCGTGCTTCTGCCGGTCCTCCGGGATATGCGCCATGCCGTGCTCAAACAGGTAACGCGGACGATCGAAGGGAACACGCTGCCCGTTAAGGAGGATCTCCCCAGACTGCGGTACGCGCAAACCGGTCAGCACCTCTGCCAGTTCCGTTTGCCCGTTACCCTGCACACCGGCGATACCCAGGATCTCTCCAGCGTAGACGTCGAAGGAGACGTCGCGCACGGCAACCACGCCGCGCTCATCACGCACGCTCAGATTGCGTACCTCTAGCACGACATCCTCGGGCGTCGCTGGAGGCTTATCGATTGCCAGCACGACGTCGCGGCCCACCATCATCGACGCCAGGCCCTGTTCGCCTGTCTCCTCCGGCGTCGTGGTGCCCACAACCTTACCGCGGCGCATCACCGTGATGCGATCGGCGATCGCCAGCACTTCCTTCAGCTTGTGTGTAATAAAGATAATTGATACGCCGCGCTCAGTGAGCTGCTTCATCACGCGGAAGAGGTCTTCTGCTTCCTGCGGCGTCAGCACAGCCGTCGGTTCGTCCAGAACGAGGATTTTCGCATCACGGTAGAGGGCTTTGACGATTTCAGCCCGCTGCTGCAATCCAACAGGCATATCCTCTACCACCGCTTGTGGATCCACGCGTAGCCCAAACTCTTCTGATAAGCGGCGAATGTCTCGTTCGGCGCGGCGCATGTCCAGTGAGGGCCCGCGCGTGACTTCTGCACCCAATACAATGTTCTCGGCGACTGTGAAAACGGGCACCAGCATAAAGTGTTGGTGGACCATGCCAATGCCAAGCGCGATGGCGTCATTGGGATCGTCTATCTCGACTTCCTTTCCACCAATGAAAATCTGCCCTTCTTCCGGTGTATACAACCCGTAGATGACGTTCATCAACGTGCTCTTGCCCGCGCCGTTCTCGCCCAACAGCGCGTGGATTTCGCCTTTGCGCAGCGTCAGATTCACGCTGTCGTTGGCCAGAACGCCCGGAAAGCGCTTGGTAATGTTTCGCGCCTCTAAGGCCAGTGGTTCGCTCATCATCATTCCTTCTCGTAGGGAACGCCATCAGCCGCCGGAACTCGCACCCTGCCCACGAATCCGGCCAGGACGATAATGGTCAGCAAGTATGGCAACATGCCAAAGAATTGGGGTGGAATATCGATTGTGCCCATAAACTGCAATTGCGTCTGGAAAGCGTAGGTGAAGCCGATGAGTAGCGACGCACCCCAGGCGCCAAGCGGATTATATTTGCCGAAAAGCATCATGGCCAGGGCCAGAAACCCGCGGCCATTGGTCATCATGCGCTCAAAGGAACCGACCTGCTCTAGAGTTATAAAGGCGCCTGCCAGGCCAGCGAATGCGCCGCCGATGATCACATTGGCGTAGCGCATGAAAAAAACATTGATGCCAACCGTATCGGCCGCGCGAGGGTGTTCGCCCACGGCGCGCGTACGGAGTCCCCAACGTGTAAAGAACAGGATGTAATGCGAGAGTGCTACCAGCAAAAGTGTTAGATAAGTGAGCGGCGGATTATTAAACAGCACTGGGCCGATCAACGGTATGTCGGCAAGCGGGCCCAGGGGAATGTTTTGCAGCTTATTGGAGATAGACATGCCCTGCTGGTAAAAGTACCCAGTCAGTCCAAACGCCAGAATATTTATCACCGTACCGCCGATGATCTGGTCCATCTTCAGCGTCACGGACATAAAGGCAAGGAACAAACCAAGCATCGCGCCTGCCAATACGCCCACCGCGATGCCCAAAATGATGTTGTCAAACGTTGCGTGCGTTACAAATGCAAGAAACGCTGCCAACAACATCTGGCCTTCAATACCAATATTGATGACGCCTGCTCGTTCGCCATATAGACCGCACAATGCGCCAAGGACTAGGGGAGTCGAAGCCCGGAGCGCTGCCGCGAGCACGGCCTGCGTCCGCTGTGGGATGATGCTATAGGCGATGACGCTGGCAACGATTACAATTAAGACCAGACCCAGAATAACACCGTAACGGCGCAAAAATCGCCCGATATTTGGTCGTTCTGAAGCGCCAACAAAAGTGCCTTCCATTCCCTCTCTCCTACTGCTGGCCCCAGCCGGTGCTCAGGGTCACTTGTTCTTCCGCAACCGCACGCGTACGCAGTATCCAGCGCATAATCATTTCTGCTGCGACGAAGAATAAGATGATGGCCAGAATTACGTCAATAATCTCCGTAGCCACGCCGGCTCGGAACTGCATTAGGCTGGAACCTGCGCGCATAGCGCCTACAAGAATAGCAGCGGGGATGACACCCAGCGGATGTGTCTTGCCCAGAAGCGCAATCGTAATGCCGTCAAAACCTAGCCCCACGTTAAATCCCGGTTGGAAACGGCCGATAATACCCTGCGTTTCCACCGCGCCGCCCAAGCCCGCCATCAAGCCACTGAGCGCCATGGTCAGGACGAGGATAAACGACACACGCATGCCGGCGTAATCGGCGGCCGATGGGTTAAGACCCACCGTACGAATTTCGTAGCCGATGGTCGTGTGCCACAAGAGCCACCACGTCACGACCGCAATCAGGATCGCAATGAGAAAGCCCAGTGGGATCGCGCCCAATGTCGGAATGCGCGCGCTGGCCTCAACAGCCGGCGTACGCGCCACGATGTTGCCCGGCGTCGGATCTCTCAGTGGCCCATTCGCCAGATAATCGGTGAAGTTGAGGGCCACGTAATTGAGCATTATCGTCGTAATCACTTCGTGCGCACCGGTATAAGCTTTGAGGATACCTGGGACAGCGCCAAACAAGAACCCGGCCACCGCCCCACCTAAGAGGGCTAGCGGCGCATGAATTAGAGGCGGCAGGCCCTCGATCATAAACCCAAGCGCGGCCGCAGTAACAGCTCCGAACACTAGCTGGCCTTGCGCCCCGATATTAAACAAGCCGGCCTTAAAAGCAAAAGCCACCGCCAGACCACTAAAGACCAACGGCGTTGCCTTCTCCAACGTGCGCTGGAACGCCTCGGCATCGCCGAAAGACCCTTGAAACAGCGCAAGATAGGCTTGAACGGGCGATGCACCTGAGACGATCAGTATGATCGCTCCGAACAAGAGCGCAAGCAAGACGGAACCTAAGGGCACGCTGGCAGCGCGCCAAAAACGTCTGGCAATTGGAGCGATAGAGGCAGTGCGATTGCTCATGTTTCACATCACTCATAAGAAAAACACTGTGCGACGCAAGTACACGTCGCACAGTGTTTCTGTAAAAAGCTCAAACTAAGTAAGCGTCATCACCCATTAACCAGGGCTGTAGCCCGTTTCGATCTCGCCAGATTCCAGTCCGGTACGGATCTCTTCCAGACGATCCTTCACCTCTTGCGGTACCTCGTCCTCGAAGTCATGGAACGGCGCAAGTCCGACTTCGCCAACATAGTTTCCGGCCGGGAAGTTGCCTTCGCGGGAAGCCGATATGAGGTCGACTACACCCGGCGTGATAAGCTTCATGGCGCTGGTAATGAGGCAGGGATGGGCGGCGGGAACCGTTAGCCACTGGTCGCTATCGACGCCGATGCAGTAGGCGCCTTCGTGATTGGCGACTTCGGCAAGCGCGCCGTTGCCCGTGTTACCACCGGCGCCAAAGATGACGTCCGCACCCTGGTCCAGGGCCTGGCGCGCCGTGTCAGCGCCCCAACCCGGATCGGTGAAGGCCTGATCCAGGCCACCCGGATGGTAGGTGGAGATGATCTCGATATCTTCGTTGACATATTGCGCGCCGGCTTCATAGCCCTCTTTGAAGGCCACAACGGGCGGCACTAGATCTGTGCCCAGCACGGCGGCAATGGTGTTTGATTCGGTCATCATGCCAGCAAGCGCGCCGGCAAGGAAACCGGATCGATCTTCAGGGAAGATTAGCCCCGCGAGGTTCGGTGGAGGCCAATCGCCGCCTTCCCAGCCCTCGGGCGCTTCTGGAGCTACAAACTGGTCGACGCCGATGAAATCAATATCCGGGTAATCGGCTGCGGCCTGGATCGTGGCTTCTGCTAAAGCGAAGCCCACGGTGACGATCACATCGTAGTTCTCGTCGGCAAATAGGCCGATGTTGGCTGCGTAGTCGGTAGCGTTCGCCGTTTCGACGAAGTCAATCTGAGCGCCGAACTCTTCCCCGGCTTGC
>CAYSMQ010000002.1:0-2910 GCA_964432035.1 uncultured Ardenticatenaceae bacterium | reverse complement strand
CTGTACACCTTCCCAGGCCGACTGGTTAAACGACTTGTCGTCAATCTGGCCTACGTCTGTGACCAGACCCACGCAGAACACCTCTTCGCTGGCGCAGTCGCCCTCGGCAGCGGGCTCTTCTTCGGCCGGTTCTTCAGTCGGTTCTTCTTCAGTCGGTTCTTCTTCGGCCGGTTCTTCAGCGACCGGCTCTTCTCCATCGGTTGCTCCGGGTTCCTCCCCCGCGCCGCCACAGGCAACGAGAAGCAGGCTAAAAAGGAGCAGGATGGAAATCCATGTAAAGTATTTGCGCATTTTCTCCTCCTCATACGATGATGAGTATATACAGGATGTTGCCCGGTATCATCGCGCAATTCCATTGGACGACGAGCCGGGACGTCCCTTCTCCGTGAACGCAAAAAGATTATACCGCTTCCCCTTTGCCCTGCAAGAATCGTTCCGTTTAATCAAAGCGCCACGATGGGTGTGTACTCGAGTCTATCGAAGTCGATGCTGTTGCGCGTCGCGCGTTTCTCCGGGCACTTCCTGCAGTTCCAGTGTCGCCCGCTCCCGGATAAAGTCCAGTATCAGGGGCCATACTTGCTCGTGCACCGGATCGAAGGGGCGCATCAATTCATGTCCGGCGTGGGGAAACGTGTGCAGCGCCTTGTCTTCAGAGCCCAGGACCCGGTAGATGGCTTCTGTGTTACCCGGCTTGACGGCAATATCATTCTCGCCCTGCAACAACAAAGCAGGCAGCGTCAGTTGCGGCCAAAGGCGACGGCCTATATCCGCTACTTTTCGCATTTCGTCGATAGCGCCCGTTGGCACCCGTGTGGCTCGCGGCAGCCAGACCTGAACGGCAGGATCGTCGAAATCCAGATCCGGATACAGATCCAGGAGGCGCTCCCGGGTGAGTCGCCGCAAACGCTTGAAGCGCCAAGGGTAGAACCAGGGCATGACGTGACGCAATACGCGCAAAAGAGTGATGGCGCGACTTGGTGGCTTATATAAGGGCGCGAGCATAATCAGCCCACGAATGCCGGCGTTGGACTGTGCCAGATGAGCGCCCAACACCGCACCCATGGAATGGCCCATGATGAAGATTTCATCACAGTCGTTGCGCAGGGCCTCTAACGCTTCTTCAGCTTCAGAAATCCACTGTTCGTGGCGCGAACCGTATAACTTGTCGGGAAGCTCTCCGTGTCCCGGCAACAAAGGACAATGAACTGTAACGCCATTCGCGGCAAGATGCTCGGCCATCGGTCGTGAACTGATAGGGCTGCCCAAGAAACCGTGAAGCATAAGACAACCAACAGGACCGCTGCGCAACGTATACGCGCGGCGGTCTGGGGACACCTCATAAGGCGGGGTAAATGGCATGATGTTTAGCGTTTTCCTGTGCGTTGCCTGAATGTGGCAAAGTATAGTAGGCTAAAGGATCAGAAGCAACCAACCTTGTGTTAGAATGGTCGCTATGCCAATTCACATACTTTCTGAACAGTTAGCCTCACAAATCGCCGCCGGAGAAGTCGTCGAACGCCCGGCCTCCGTAGTTAAGGAGCTTGTCGAGAACGCGCTTGACGCCGGCGCCAAGACGATCAACGTCGACGTGCGCAAAGGCGGGCAGGAGCTAATTCAGGTCGCCGACGATGGCCAAGGCATCCCGGCCGACGCCCTCGAAACTGCTTTCCGCCGCCACGCCACCTCTAAGTTGACATCGGCCGAAGATCTGGTGGCAATCGGCACACTCGGTTTCCGCGGAGAAGCGCTGGCGGCAATCGCCGCCGTCAGCCAACTGACCGCCGTGACGCGAACGGCAGAAGAAGAATCCGGTTCTCGCCTTGTGCTGGAAGCCGGACAGCCCCAGAGCCGCGACACGGTTGGCGCACCGCGTGGTACGGTCATCGCCGTGGAGAACCTCTTCTATAATCTGCCAGCGCGTCGCAAGTTTCTAAAAACGGTAACCACCGAGCGCCGCCTCATCGACGAATTCGTCACCCGCTACGCCATCGCCTACCCAGACGTCCGCTTCCGCCTGACGCACGACAGCCGCGTCACCTTCCAAAGCGGCGGCACAGGAAACGTGCGCGATGTGTTGTTGGCGGTGTATGGGGCGGAGATAGCGAAAGACCTGTTAGAGATTAGAGATTGGAGACTGGAGACTGAAGAGCGTCAACTCTCTCGTCCCCAGTCTCCAATCTCCGTCACCGGCTTCGTCGGCCCGCCCAGTCTCCATCGCGCCAACCGCAGCCAGATCACAATCTATGTGAACCGGCGCTGGGTGAAGGACAACAGCCTCACGTATGCCGTAATTCAAGCCTACCACACGCTGTTGCCAACGGGTCGCTATCCGGTCGCCGTCATCTTCGTGCAGTTGCCATTTGAACAGGTGGATGTCAACGTGCATCCGGCAAAAACCGAAGTCCGCTTCCGCAACAACAACGCCGTCTTTGGCGCCGTCCAACGCGCGACGCGTCGCACGTTAGTAGAAGGCAGCCCTGTCCGTAACGTTTCTCTAGGAGCGGCGACAGAGGCAGTGAGCAAACAGCACGCGGGTTGGACCGGGTCGTTGGATAAGGAATCGTTCGCGCGGCACGCGGCCGCCGGTCACGAGCAGTCCGGCCCACAACAAAACTTGCAGCTTAGTTGGCCCGACCCACTAGGGCAAGAGTCAACATCGCCGCCGCAGGTCGATCTGGCGCGCGCCTCGGATGAGAAGACCAGCCTGCCCATAATGCGCGTCGTCGGGCAAGTGGGTGCCGCTTATATCATCGCCGAAGGACCCGACGGTCTCTTTCTCATCGACCAACACGCGGCGCATGAACGAACGCCTCGGCGAGCACGTCGGCGGCGGCGCGTTCCCGTCACCCGCGCAGCTTGCCGAGGTGTCGCCGAGTGAGCTCAAGGAATCCTGCCGCGTCGGCTACCGCG
>CAYSMQ010000001.1:49822-51479 GCA_964432035.1 uncultured Ardenticatenaceae bacterium | reverse complement strand
ATGGCCTCGACCTGGTCGTGCGTCACATAAATAAATGTGGTTCCCAGACGCCGGTGCAATTTCGAAATCTCGGCGCGCGCCGATACGCGTAACTTTGCATCCAGATTGGAGAGCGGCTCGTCCATAAGGAAGACGGCAGGCTCGCGCACAATGGCGCGACCGACGGCGACGCGCTGGCGTTGACCACCAGAAAGCGCCTTAGGCTTACGATCGAGCAGGTGGGCAAGACCAAGTATCTCAGCCGCATCCTTTACGCGACGATCGATCTCTTCCTTGGGCGTCCGTCGCAGCTTAAGACCGAAAGCCATGTTATCGTACACGCTCATATGCGGATAAAGCGCATACGACTGGAAGACCATGGCAATATCCCGATCTTTCGGCGGAACGTCATTGACCACCCGATCCCCGATCATGATCTCGCCTTCGCTAATTTCCTCGAGGCCAGCCAGGAGGCGCAGCAGAGTCGACTTTCCACAACCCGAGGGACCAACAAAAACGACGAACTCCTTATCATTGATCTCGACGTTCATGTCGGTGATAACCTCGACGTCCCCAAAACGCTTGTAGACGTTCTCGTAAGTTACGCTTGCCATTTAATCTTCTCCTTAAAGAATTCTGCGCCTGACAACCAGATCGAAACACGCGTGAGAAAAACCCTCTTCCAAAAATATATCGGTGTGGAGTGCACCTGTCAAGAATTTCTTGCTTTTGCAGCCTGGACGCCTAAATCTCTACTATCAAACGCCTAAAACAGCGTGAGCACAATGGCCAAAATGAAAAGTCCCAGGGCAGTCAGCACCAGGATGCGATTTGCCGCCAGCGCCACGCGCCACCCGTCGGACTGGACGGATTGCCCTTCGCGAACGGGACGCGACGACCTGCCGAACAACGTCGCGGCAAACTGTTGCAGGCTCTGCGGTCGTTCATCCGGATGCATCTCGATGGCCCACATAATCGCCTCAGATACACCAGAGCTGACGTCGGGATTTAGTTCCCTCGGTGGCCTGAGCCGGCCTGGCGTTAAGAATCTGGACTTTGCCGACGCCGGCGCCTGTCCGCTCAGCAGATGATAAAGCGTGGCTCCTAGAGCGTAGATATCGGAACGGGCGTCCGTGTGCCCGCTGTCCCCGCCATATTGCTCCAACGGCGTATAGAGCGCCGTGCCTCGGCCCTGCACCACCGTAATGGTGCGCGCGTCATCTTCCTCCATCAGTTTTACCAGCCCAAAATCGACCAATTTGATACGGTTAGAGGGCGTCAATTTTATGTTTGCCGGCTTGATATCGCGATGCAGAACGGGTGGGTCATGCTCGTGAAGATAGATCAAAGCATCCAGAATCTGCTCGGCCCATGTCAAAACCTGCTCCTCGGTTAAAGGCCGTCCCGCGCCCCAGTTCTCCTGGCTGATCTGCTGTAGATCCTGACCCGGAACATAGTCCATGACCAGATAGTCGCGGCCTTCCTGGTTGAAGAAATCGGACACCTTTGGCAAATTGGGATGGTCGAGACGGGCCAGAATGCTGGCCTCCTGCAAGAACTGCTCCTGCGCCTGTCGTCTCTGCTCTTCAGACGCGCCGGCATCAGCCTGCACCTCTTTAATAGCGCAAAGCCGGCCCGGCAACCGCAGATCTTCGGCGCGATAGATGCTGCCCATGCC
>CAYSMQ010000001.1:39178-49812 GCA_964432035.1 uncultured Ardenticatenaceae bacterium | reverse complement strand
CAACGATGGTGGTTATCTTGTATCGTTGGCGTAAAATAGTGTTGTTAGGCAGAGGTGGTAACATAAGGTACACACATGATGAACGAGAAGCCAGTTATCGTCGCCAGTGAAGGAGAGCTTTCGGGCCAACAGTGGACAGTAGATGATGACCCTTTCATTGTGGGTCGTGGTAGTGACTGCAACATCGTTTTGCCTGAGCGTCAGGTTTCGCGCCATCATGTTAAGATAACGCGCGAAAATGGACAGTATTTTTTACATGATCTGGAGAGTAAGAACGGCACCCATTTGAACGGTGTTCAGGTGACCGGCACGGCTCCGCTACATGATGGTGATGAGATCCAGATTGCCCTCTGCGTAAAACTGTTGTTCGTCGGCACCGATGCAACGCTGCCGCTGAGCTTCGAACAACCCACACCGACCGGAAATCTGGTCCTGGACATTGACCAGCGCTCACTCACGATCAACGGTCAGGAGCTAGATCCACCGCTATCATTGGCACAGTTCCGTCTCCTCCAAACATTATATGAGGCCGAGGGCGCCGTTGTGGACCGCGACGCTATCGTCGAGGCCGTGTGGCCCGGCACAGACGGCATCGGCGTTTCTGAGCAAGCAATCGATGCTCTGGTGCGCCGTCTGCGCGATCGGCTTTCAGAATTGGACGATTACGAGTACATCGTCACGGTACGCGGTCACGGCTTCCGGCTCGACAACGAACCTCATTAGGCGGGACTATCCGGCTAAACGCCGGACTTCCACCAAGACAAGATCTTTACATACGCGCTTCGACCATCGCTTTCAGTTTATCGATGCGCCCGGCCATGTCGGCGTCCTGCGCATCTGCCGCAGCTGTTAGCTCTTGAGAAAGCGTGTCCAACATTTGCAATAATTCAGGCGTCAACAGCTCGCGGTTTTCGTCAAGAATGCGCCGCTGCGCCTCGTCATTCTCGGCGCGCAACAGGCGATTGATAATGCGGATCTGGGGCGGTACCTGGCGTTCGGCCTCTTCCATGATCAAATCTTGCACCTGTTTCAGCTCCGCAGCCTGCTCGGTGCGTCCCTGTTCTTCATTTTGCGCAATCATTGACGCCAGGACATACATGAAGGTGTCGTCAATGCTTCCCAAATTTTCGCGGACCGCCTCTGCTCGGTCCTCTGCGTCCACGATATCCTGCAGAGTGGACATGGCGCCTTCCAGCACTTCGCGCGATTGCTCCTGAATCTCATTGTGTAGGTCCAGAAGGCGTTGGCGTAGGGCAGTCAGTGTTTTTGCCTTTTCCTTATTTTTCTGACGGGCCTCTTTCTCAATCTCCTGCGTTAACAAGTTGAAAAACTCGTAATTTAGCGCCGCCTGCCCCATCGCTACCAGGGCGTCCACCGTACCGTCGTCCTCGTAGTTGCGCAGAACATGATCCAGCAGGATTTGCGGCGTCAGGCTATCGTTCTTGCGCACGTCTTGCTGAAACTTGCGCAGCACACCCTGGCGCTGCTCTAGCTCGCGACCGATCTCCGTCTTTGTGTAGAGGCGTGCCTGCAGATTAATTAACTTGATGAGGACGTCGTTGTCCTCTCGCTGCTGCGCCGCTTCAATGGTGCTGCGTAGCATGGCGAAGAACGTCTCATCAATTTTGTCAGACGCTTCTTCGATGAGTTCATCCTGACGGCTACGATCGGCCTCTACCATCTCTTGCAACAACTTACCCTGCTCGCGCTGCCGGGCCATCATGTCCGGCGTTACCCCTTCCGTCTCGAGAATTTTCTCCATAAACGTCTGGTAGCTGATTACCTCTTGCGGCTGCAACATATAGCCTCGGCGCTGTTCACCGGGAATCTGGTTCATCGCTTCCTGCACCAGCTTGCCAATCAACTGCTGCTGCTCCTGATGCGGAAGATTCATCTCCATGGGTATGTGCACCATGAAAATCTCGTGCTCAGGATCGTGGTAGAGGATCGGCGTCGCAAGTTGCCCAGACGTACCGCAATTGGGGCACGTGAATAGATTTAGCGTACCGTTCAGCAACTCGTACTTCAGCTGCGGATTGCGCCCTACATCCACCACCTGGTGAATCTCGGCGTTAAAAGGTGTCTGGCATCGTGGGCAATTGATTTGTGTTAGCATTCAACTCTCTCTTTTCTTCAGCCCGGGAATCGCGCAACGTCGCCGGCGCTCCCGGCCCTGTTTAATCGTCTTCATTCACGTCATGTCCGTCGCTTGGCAGGCAAAATGTGAACGTTGTACCGGGCATGTCGCTTTGTTCGCCCGCGCCGTCGCTGGACTCACGGTTACTATTGAACCAGATACGACCGTCATGCGCTTCGATGATGGCCTTGGTCAAGAATAGCCCCAGCCCGGTTCCTTCTGTCTTGCGGCTCAGCGCATTATCCAGGCGTGAAAATTTTTCAAAGATGCGATGTTCCTCATGCTGAGGAATCCCGATTCCCTGGTCACGAACAGAGACCATCACATAGTCAGGTTTAACAGCGCCCTCTATGTCGATCTCTGTTCCTTCAGGCGAATATTTGATCGCATTACTAACTAAGTTGTTCAGGACCTGTGTCAGACGCCGCTCGTCTCCCCGCACTATCGGAAAGTCGTCGGGAAAATCGACGTGAATGTGATGCCCGCTGGCCTGCCCGCTAAATTTTCGCGCAACCGACGCAGCAAGTTTTGGCAACCATACCTCATCCAATTCTAGTTTAAATGTGCCCGCCTGCAATCGCGAGGCTTCCAGGAGACGGTCGATCAACTCGGTGAGCTGGTCGGCCTCTTCGTCGATAACCGACAGATACTCGTCCAAAACTTCTGGCGGCCAATTGGCCTCATGTTGCCTGCGCAACGTGCCGGCGTAGCCCTTGATAATCGAGACCGGTGTTTTCAGCTCGTGACTGATCACCGAAACAAACGTCTTTTGCAGCTCTTGCTCCTCGCGATACCGGGTCAGGTCGCGCACATTGGCAATAATGTCCGTCATACGACCCTGGTTATCCAACAGCGGCGCGTAGGTGATGCCCAGGCTAACCGTCGAGCCTTCCTTGCACCGCAATTCACCCTCCACATAGAGATGCGCCGCATGAGGCAAAGGCCAGCCATTGGCCAGCGCCACCTCCAGATCCATATCCGTTTCCAGCGATTCCCAACGAATAACTTCGTCGTGCATACGGCCGATGGCGCGCTCTGCCTCCCAGCCGGTAATACGGCTCAGGGCATTGTTAAACACCGTAATCTCCAGGTGCGGGTCCAGGATCATGACCCCGTCCGCACTCTGCTCCAGAATGGCGTCCAGGCGCTGCTTCTCAGAAATTACCTGTTCGTAAAGGCGCGCATTGCGCACGGCAATGGCTGCCTGGTCGGCAAAGCTGCGCAACAGATTCGAAGCGTCGTTGCGAAAACGGTAGTTTCCCGTCTGGAACACATAAATCATGCCTACCACGCTGTCGCCGCTGATCATCGGTAGGCGAATGACCTGCGTCAAACCCAGATCCGCCTCACGAGCCAGCTCCTGCATGCGACGCGTTAGCTCTGGAATCGCTTCGTGTTCGCGCCCCTCACCATAGGGCAAGCCCTGTAACAATGGATCGAAATGACTGACATGCTCCGGCGGGATACCGTAAACGGCTGCGACGCGGAACGTCTCGTCGATTGGGTTGGCCAGTGCAATGATACCCGCTCTGCCAGAGACAAGCTCAACCGCCGCCCGCACAATGATGCGCAAGACGTCGGTCAAGTCCAGTTCCGCCGTCAGCGCGCGGCTGATCGCCAGAAGATATTCTCTTTCCAGGACACGATAATCTAACAACATAACATCTCAAAGTAGATCCTATTGATTCTAACATAGGCCCAAAACCCCGACGAGGCAATAAGCCGCGCCAGGCGTAAGAATTGCATAGGAATCGCCTCCGCCGGTCGCCACCCCACCTTAGCGACCGCTGGGTGCCGGCGCTACTTCAATCTCTTCTAGGACAAAGTGATCGCTTGTCTCGCTCGCACCGCCCCCCGTGACGGCTAATCGCTGCAAATCGCCGGCCGTGTAAAGTCCCACGACCAGCCGCGCCGGTCCGGGCACAGCGCTGGCGTCGATGGGAATTTCCCGCGTTTCCACGACGACTTCGCCGGGCACCCACGTCTCCGTCAACCAGGCATCGCCCACCGGCGGGCTGTCAAACTGACCCTTCTGTTCTCCGTCCAGGCCTTGCAGGTGATTAAAGACCGTGTAGTTTTCGTCCGGCGTGGCAATCGCCTGCCACACCAACGTCAGCTGTAGCGCTCCGCCCGGATAGGCCCGTTCTGTCTGCAGCTCATAGCCCAGTAAGCGGATATCTTCTCCAAATCGCGCATCGGTGACATTGGCCACAGCCGGCGGCTCAAAGCGCCGTGGACGCTCGTCCGGCGCCAGCTCTCCCAGTACAGCTGACCCACGCGTGACCGGCAAACGCGCATCGTCGTTCCCCGCCGCTAATAGGTGAACCTGCAGCGTCATTGTCTTTTCCATCGAAGCGTCCAGGGGGATTTCCAATCCGTGCAGCGTCGTCACCGCTTCATGCCGCTGCCACGCCGTCGGCGGATAGCGTCCGGGCCACAATTCATACGTCTCCGAATATAATGGCTGCTCGCCGCTTGCGCCCACCAGGTCAAGTCGCACCCGGTAATCCTCGCGCGGCTGCTGCAGGGCCACCCAGTCCAGCTCAACATTCAACGCCGTTCCGGGCGTCACAAAAGGCCGGAACGTGGCCGCGGTAAGCGCCAGCACGTCGTCATAGACCGTCATGTCCTCGCCCACCGTGAAATCTTCTAGCGGGCGGCTGCGCACCAGCAACTGAGATTCCCCCGGCGCCTGCTTCATGGCATCCAATAGCTGTCCCTGGTCGTCACGCAAACCGAATGATAGTGAAGCGGGACCCGGTATCATGCCTGCCGGCAGCGAAAGTGAAAGGTCCTGTAAGAAGATGTCGCCAGGCGCCCACCCCGCCTGCGGGTATCCCAGCAAGGTCTCTGCACGCGCGCGAACCACGCCGGCGGCGTCGGCGGCGTGCACCTGCGCATACGTCAGGCGGTTGGCGGCGCCCTGTAAGGCCGGAGGAATTCGCCAATACAAGCGCACGTCGACGCGCTCGCCACTGAACGCCGTGTCCGCCACGTCATACCCCACCAGCTGCGGGCCATCCTCAAAGGACAAAGACAGCGTCCGCTGCGGCGCAAGCGCCAACTCTCCTTCTCCAACGCGGTAAAGCGTAAAAGCCGGCGCCCCGCCACCGTAGCGCACGACCTCTTTTTCCGCGTGCGCCTGCAACTGCTGCACGACGTCCCCAGGTAGATCGTGCTCTCCGGGAACCATATACCAGGCCGGCTGCATCTGCTCCGACCCACCGGCGGCCCAGGGGAAGGCGCTTTCGCGCGCAAACCAGGCCACAGGATGCTCTGTAAAAAGCGCCATACTCAGCGCCGTTGGCCGGTCGTAAACATAGTCGTAGGCCACAAAGACGCGCGTGCCGGGTGGCGGCGCGTTGGCCTCAAGATAACGGCCCATCATCGCCAGGTCGGCGTGATACACGGCGCGCACCTCAGGATGGGTACGCCACACGGCGAAGTAACCATGAGCCGTGTAGAAGAATGACAGAACCACTCCTAGGCTGATTAGCAGCGGGCCCAGCCACTTCGCCGCCTCCATCCGCGCCTGCAGCCATCCGACGGCGGCGTCTACCCCTAGCCCGGTGACCAGGAACAAGGGCACGATGGCGCCGGCAGCGCGAATGAACGACGGATTCTCATTCAGAACGGCATTGGGTGCGACCATGGCGCCTATCCACAACAGTAGCAGGGCAAACTCCGGCTGCCGCTTCTCGCCGTGCTTATTATGGAAGGCCCGCAACACACTCAATGCCAGACCCAAATAGAAGAACACGCTCGTCACCGGGTCAAAAACAGGCCGGTGCGCCAGATGATAGCGCCATTCGGCGTCTCCTTCGATGCTAAACATCTTCAACACGCCGCCCAGCGAGGCCAGCAAGGCTTCCGGTTCGCCGGCGCGCGCCCGATCCAGCACGCTGGTCATGCTCACAAGGCGCTGGTTGACAATGTCAGGATTGTTCAGCATATAGAGGCCAAAAGGCGCAAAGATAAGCGCTGCCAGGAGCAAACTCAGCGTGAGGGAGCGGCGGTTTGCGCGCAGTTGTTCGCGCCGCCGCCAAAATATCCACAAGAGCCAGCCGGCGATCGTCAGGGGAAAAACGCGGCTGGGAATGTACGTATACATCGTCAGTCCCAGCGCCGCGCCCCCCAGCAACAAGTCACGGCGCCGTTGCCCTTTCAGCCCACGATGGAGCCAATAGACGGTCAGCGCCGTCATGAAGGTGAGGCTGATGGCCCGCAGGCCCAGACGTGAGAGCAAGAGGGGCCACAGCGACACGGAGATGAGCCCGGCCGAAATCAACCCTACGCGCCGGTTAAAGGCGTCTCTGCCCACCAGGTAGCTGAGAACGACGGCGCCGCTTCCCAACAGGACCGAGGGCAGGCGCAAGGCAAATACCGTCACGCCGAAGAGGCGCAACGAAAGCGCCAGAATATAAAAGTAGAACGCCTCCCTACCCAGATTGCCCGGCATGAAGACCGGCCAATGTCCGCCGCCGATGGCCAGTGCGTCAATTAGATTGTAGACTTCATCGCCGTTGAGGCCGGGGGGCGTCGCATCTATCTGGTACAGTCTGGGGACCAGCGCCAGCAGGAAAAGACCCGCTACACTCGCGTGCTCCCGTCGCCCCGCGTTCGCTGCCATGCTTTTCCAGGCGCCGTCATTCATGGGCTTCGCCCGCTAACTAAAAGGGTTTCTCGAATGCGCCTAATCGCAGGTACGCCGGCTAAAGACTGCGCGTGAGTGCAGCCCGCGATTCAGGTTCAGGCCTGGTCGGCGACGGTCTTGGGATCGATGCCGGCATCTTTTAGCGCCTTGAAGAAGCGCGAGCGTTCGCGCGAGTTCTGCACACGCGCCTGTCGCACCTCATCCGGAGACATGTCGTCCGTAATCTCGACGTAGTCAGGCTCCGCGATGTGATCGGGAATCTGAACCGTTTCCGCTTCCGCCTCCGGTGCTGCCGGCGCTTGTTGGGCCTCCGTCTCGGCGGCTGCTGCTGGCTGTTGTGGCTGGGCCGCGCCGTTTCCGGCATCTTGTTGCGCCTCCCACTCTTTAGGATCGATGCCGCGGTCTTTCAACGACTTGTAGAAGCGCGAGCGCTCGCGAGCGTTCTGCACGCGCGCCTTGCGTACCTCATCCGCCGGCATGTCATCCGTAATATCGATGTAATCGGGAGGCTCAATGTCCGACGGCAGCGTCGTCGCCGGTTCCGGTTGCGCCGGTTGTGGTTGAGGCGCCGCTGCAGGTTCTGTCGCCGGCGCCTGCGCCGCTTTGGCCTGCGGCTTGCTTGGATCGATTCCTGCCTCTTTAAGCGCTTTCATGTATGCCGACCGCGCACGCGCGTTTTGGATTCGCGCCTTGCGCACCTCGTCAGCCTCCATATCGTCGGTTATCTCGATATACTCCGGCTCTTCGATGCCGGCTGCCGCCGCCGCGTCCGCCGCGGATGGCGCTGCTGCTTCTTCGGCCGCTGGGGCAGGCGTTGCCGCCGCCGGCTGCTGCGCCGCTGCCGGCGCCTGAGCCGCCTGCTCCTTCAGCGCCTTTATCGCCGCCGACCGCGCCCTTGCATTGGCAATGCGCGCGCTGCGCACTTCATCGGCCGACATATCATCGGTAATTTCGGTAAAGGGATAATCTTCTCCCGGCACCAGATCTTCTGGCTTTTTCGTCGGCGCCGCCTGCGCCACCTGTTGCGCCTGGGGCGCTGCTTGCGTAGCACCGCCAATGGGTGGCCCCGCCTTGGCGCCTTGCCACGTGTGAAAAGCGGCAATCTTCACGGCATTAAAAGGATCGTCTTCAACCGACTTACCTGCGGTATTTAGATTGGAATGTCCCAGACGGCCGATACGCATGTTGGCGCCGCGCGGTAGACTGGCGGCCCGTTGCGCCGCGATCTTGCGCGCAACCGCAAGCTGCTCCTGTAGGTCGGCGTCCACGGGGATCTCGTACCCGAAGGTCATGTTAGGATTCGTCGTAGCACTCGCTTGCTCTAACGCCACCTCGTTTTCGGTGACCATCTGGCTCAACCTCACAAAGAGGTAAGCGATTAAGATGCCCAAAAACAGTACCAGAATGCCGACGATGCCGGCTATGGTGAATACATTCATGCAATGCCCCTCTGAAATGTTCGGGAGTTAACCACGCTAGATTATACTTGTGCTTTATTTCTCAAGCAATTGTAAGCGTTCAGGCTAGATCGTTCTTGCCCACTTGTGCCGCCATAAAATCGAGCAGGTCGATCTGCGTCAGAATGCCGAACACCTTGTTCGCGCTCGTCGTCACGACGACGGCGCGGCGCTCGCTGAAGATGCCCATGAGCGTCTCCAACGGCGTATTCGGCTGCACGACGGGCACGCTGCGGTCGATCATCCCCGCAATCGTTTCGTCCCGGTCATGTTCGTGATCCGCCGTCAACATATGCTTCAGCAGGTCAATCTCGCGCACGAGGCCCAACAGCTGGTCGTCCTCGTCGACCACCGGCAGCTGTGAGATACCGTGCTTCTTCAGCAGGCGCACCACCTCGGTCAGTCGATCATCGGCGTGCGCCGTGATCACCACATCGTCGCTCTTCGCCTGTTGGATATCCGCCGCCTGGAAATCCATCCACGTGCGCTCCAGAAATCCATTTTCGCGCATCCAGTCGTCATTGAACACCTTGCTCAAGTAGCGTGAACCGCTATCCGGTAAAATGATAACCATGACATCTTCGGGACCCAGCCGGTGCTCACGGGCATAGGTCATTGCGCCCCACACCGCTGACCCTGACGAGCCGCCACAGAAGATACCCTCTTCGCGCACCAGACGCCGTGTGGTCAGGAAACTGTCGCGGTCCGACACCTGTACAATCTCGTCGACGATGCTCAAATCAGTGGTGCCCGGCAGAAAATCCTCGCCGATGCCCTCTACTTTGTAGCTCTCCGCTTTGACGTAGCGGCCCGTGCGGTGCAGATCGTAAAGAATTGAACCGACCGGATCCACGCCGATAATCTTAATCTCCGGATCTTGTTCCTTCAGAAAGCGCCCCACGCCCGTAATCGTGCCGCCGGTGCCCATTCCGGTCACAAAATGCGTAATCTGTCCCTGCGTCTGCTCCCAAAGTTCCGGTCCCGTCAGACGATAATGTGCCGCCGGATTCTCCGGGTTTTCGTACTGATCTGCCAGGATAGCGTTTGGCGTCTCTTCTACCAGACGACGCGCCACAGAGTAGTAGCTGCGCGGATCCTCGGGCTCTACGGCCGTGGGCGTGACCACAACGCGGGCGCCAAAGGCGCGCAGCAACTGGATCTTTTCCTGCGACATCTTGTCGGGCATCACAAATACGCAACGGTACCCTTTGATCGCCGCGGCAATGGCCAACCCCACCCCTGTATTGCCCGATGTAGCTTCCACGATCGTGCCGCCGGGTCGCAAACGCCCACTTTCTTCTGCCTCGGCAATGATGCTGGGACCAATGCGGTCTTTCACAGACCCGCCCGGATTGAAGAACTCAACTTTCGCCAGCATGGTACAGGGGAAATCGCGGCCAATGGCGTTGAGGCGCACCAGGGGCGTGTGCCCAATCGTCCCCAAGATATCGCCATAGAAGTCGATATCCTGCACCACTTCCTCTCGAGCCATACTCGTGACTGTCATATCTGCTTACCTGTGCTCCTCAGTAGGAAATAGGATTGTAGACAAAGTATACATGATCTAGGCTGCTCTGCCGATTTAATGCGCCAGGACCAGGACCACCGTGTAGAAGTACCAGGCGCCTGATTCATGATTAGCGGCAAGTTACGACTCCAGTGGCGATTTTGATGCTTGAGGTGCCGGACACTTCGAGTACGCGCATGTAAAAGCGGTCACCCGTAGGCGAATAGTACTTGTTCCCCCCGCAATGCAATCTATAATACAGGAAACTAGTCGCGCCAATGCACATTGTGGCGTACGTTGAACTTTATGGACAGGAGTGGGAGGTACTTCATGCGCAAATCCAGATGGATTGTCATTCCAGGCGTCATCATTTTGGCTCTTATCATGGTCGTCAACACGGCGCTGGCAGACACATCATACACCGTGCAGGCCGGCGATACGCTGTACGCCATTGCCGGCCGATTTGGCACGACGGTCAACGCTATTGTTGCCGCCAATGGAATCAGCAATCCAAACATCATTCACGTGGGCCAGGTGTTGACCATACCCGGCGATGGGGGCGGCGCTCCGCCTCCGCCGGAGGGCACCCCACCACCTTCGCCCGGAGGCGGCACCTATACCGTGAGCCCTGGCGACACGCTCAGCTCCATCGCGCGTCAATTTGGGACCACATGGCAGGAAATTGCCGCCCTGAACAACATCAGTAACCCTAATGTCATCCATGTGGGTCAGGTGCTTCAGATCCCCGGCGGCGGTGGAGGCTCACCGCCTCCCCCACCAGAGGGCACCCCCCCCCCCCCCCCCCCCCCCCCGCCCCCCAGCGGGTTGGGGCGGCGTGCGCCCAACACCCGCTTCCAAAACAACGAGCGGATGGGGTAA
>CAYSMQ010000001.1:26686-39168 GCA_964432035.1 uncultured Ardenticatenaceae bacterium | reverse complement strand
CCGCCGACCAGCAGCGGTTTCGAAATCGGCGCGCAGACGACCGGCTTCCACAACATCGAGCGTATGCGTTACGCGGGCATGAACTGGATAAAGATCCAGTACAAGTGGGCCCCCGGCGACGATCCCGGCGCGGTAGCGGGCATCATCAATGAAGCCCATAATGCGGGCATGAAGATTCTGCTCAGCATTCCGGGCGCCAATCTATATCCCAGCGCCAACGGCATCGACTTTAACGCCTACGTCAATTTCCTTGGCGGCGTTGCAGGGCTTGGGCCCGACGCCATCGAAGTGTGGAACGAGCAGAACATCGACCGCGAATGGCCCGCCGGCCAGATCGATCCCGCATCCTACGTCAACAATATGTTGCGTCCCGCCTATAACGCCATCAAAGGCGCCAATCCCAACGTGATGGTCATCACCGGTGCCCCGGCCCCCACCGGTTTCGATAACGGCACCAACGCCTGGGCCGACAATCGTTACGTGGCGGGCATGGCTGCGGCGGGAGCCGCCAGCTACGCCGACTGTATTGGCGTGCACCACAATGCCGGGGCCACATCGCCCAGCGCCAGAAGCGGGCATCCCGCCGGCACGCACTACAGCTGGTACTACGGCCCGACGGCCGACGTTTACTACAATGCCTTCGGCGGCGCTCGCCAGCTTTGCTTCACTGAAATCGGCTACCTTTCCGGTGACGGTTATCCCGGTCTACCGTCCGCTTTCGGTTGGGCCAGCGGCACGTCCGTCTCCGAGCACGCGCAATGGTTGGCGGAAGCCGCCAGTCTCGCCGGAAATAGCGGGCGCGTACGCATGTTCATCGTGTTCAACCTGGATTTCACCTTCTACGATCCCAACGGCGACCCTCAGGCAGGCTATGCCATGGTACGCCCCGACGGCAGTTGTCCGGCGTGCGACACGTTGCGAAGCGTAACGGGCGGCGGTTAGACAAGCGAGCGGTTAAGGCAACCGTGCAACATTTCTGAAACCCGAAGTTAACAAGTAGAAAAGTTAACAAGTAGATAGGTAGGGCGCATTGCTGCGCCCTACTGCGTTTAAGGAGAAGTGGGATGAAGGTTAAGAGACTACTGGCTACGAAAAGCGGGCCGGTCATCACAATTGGTCCGGACCAGCCTATCCGAGACGCCGTAGCCCTGCTATCGCGCCACAACATTGGCGCCCTCGTCGTCGTCGCCTCCGGCAGCGACCTTCCGGTCGGCATCATTTCGGAACGAGACATCATCCGCCGGGCAGCGGAAAACGAAAGCGTCTTCTCGGAGAGCGTGCGCGACATCATGACCAAAGAGGTGATCACCGGGATGCCGCAAGACGACCTTTATTCGGTCATTCACACCATGACCGAAAGACGTTTTCGCCACCTTCCCGTCGTGGACGGGGAAAAACTGGTGGGCATCATCTCCATCGGGGACGTCATGAAGGCGCAACGAGACGCATACCGCGGCGAAATCGATACCCTGGAAACACAGATCCTCGCAGACGAATCGTAAGCTTCAAGCGCTTACCTCATAAAAGGAGTCCGACATGGTTCAAGTAGGTACCGAAGAATATCCGCTGCGTGTGGCGATCGTGGGCGCCGGGCCCACGGGCTTTTATGCCGCCGCCGAGCTTCTGAAGCAGCGGCAACTCAATATCGAAATTGATATGTATGAACGGTTGCCAACGCCCTATGGCCTTGTTCGCTACGGCGTGGCGCCCGATCACCAAAAAATTAAATCTGTGACGGCAGTCTTTGATCGTACCGCACGCAAGCCGAACTTTCGCTTCTACGGCAACGTGGAATTGGGCAAAGATATCTCGGTTGAAGATCTGCGCCGCCACTATCATCAAATCATCTACACCACCGGTGCACAAACCGATCGCTCCCTGGGCATTCCGGGCGAAGAGCTTGCGGGCAGCCACGCGGCAACCGAATTCGTCGCCTGGTACAACGGACACCCCGACTTTCGCCATTGTGAATTTGACCTTTCAGGAGAGCGCGCTGCTATCATCGGCGTGGGCAACGTCGCCGTCGACGTCTGCCGCATCCTGAGCCGCACACCCGAAGAGCTAGCGCGCACCGACATCGCCGACTACGCGCTGGAGGCCTTGCGCGAGAGCAACATCAAGGAAGTATACATGCTAGGCCGCCGTGGTCCGGCGCAGGCCGCCTTTACGACGCCTGAAGTCAAAGAGTTGGGCGAGTTAGAAGACTGCGACGTTTTCGTGCCACCCGAAGAAGGTGAGCTCGACCCGCTCAGCGAAGAGGCGCTGGCGGAGAGCTCCGACCGCGCCACAACGCGCAAAGTAGAAATCATACAGAGTTATTGCGAGACGCAACTGAATCCCAAAGGACGCAAGCTCATATTGCGCTTCCTCGTGTCCCCGGTAGAGTTTCTGGGAGACGACGAGGGTCACGTTAAGGCCCTCAAGCTGGTCAAGAATGAACTTTACAAGACAGACGTTGGCACACTGCGCCCGCGCGCCACGGACGAACACGAGACGTTGCCCGCGGACATCGTCTTTCGCTCGATCGGCTACACCGGCGTGCCCCTTCCCGGCGTGCCTTTCAAAGACAGCTGGGGCGTCATTCAGAATGAGGCGGGTCGCGTCATCGATCCTGAAAGCGGCGAAGCCATCGTCGGCGAATACACGGCAGGATGGATCAAGCGCGGCGCCACCGGCGTCATTGGCACGAACAAACCTGACGCCGCCGAAACCGTCGAAGCCATGGTCGACGACGTGCAGTCCGAGAATATCTTGCAACCGGCGCACCCCGGCGTAGACGAGGCCCGCCAAATGGTCGCCGCCAACCAGCCACAGTACTTCTCCTATGAAGATTGGCAAAAGCTAGACGAAATTGAAGTGGAACGGGGTGAGGAACAGGGACGCCCCCGAGTCAAATTCGTCAGCGTCGAAGAGATGTTAGAGGCCCTGGATAAAGTGTAATTCACAATCAAATGGAAGTTACAATTTACAGCGATGGGGGCGCCGATCCCAACCCTGGTATTGGCGGGTGGGCGGCTATTCTTCGCCATGACTCGCGCGAGAAGGTGCTGACGGGCAACGAGCCCCACACAACAAACAATCGCATGGAGTTGACCGCCGCCGTCCAGGCCCTGAAGGCGCTCAAGCGACCATGTCAGGTCAGCTTTTATACCGATTCCGAGTACCTGCGGCGGGGAATTACGGAGTGGATCGAAGCGTGGGTAGAGAGCAACTGGCGCACCAAGGGCAAGAAACCCGTTGCCAATAAAGATCTGTGGCAAGAACTGCTGCCCCTGACGGAAACCCACGACATCGAGTGGCATTGGGTGCGCGGGCACAGCGGCGACCCCTTGAACGAGCGCGTAGACGATCTGGCGCGGCAAGCGCGTGAGGCAATCAGTCCCAACGTCGAGGTGTCGCCTGACGCCCCGCGCGCCTATGTGCGGGCCTCGCACAAAGGCAAGACCGGCATTGGCGGCTGGGGCGTGGTCGTCGAATTCAATGGCGAAACCAGTCAGGCAAGCGGATCGGAGCCAGACACTACGAACAACGCCATGGAAATCCGCGCTGCCATCGAAGGGCTTAGACAGCTTCCCGCCGGCTCCGAAGTCCAGCTTGTGACCACATCTGACTACGTTTATCAGGGCGCTACAAAATGGATCGAAGGCTGGCGCCGGCGCAACTGGCAAAAGCGCAACGGTCAACCCATTGCCAACGAAGACTTATGGCGCGAACTGGACCGCTTGATGGACGAATATGCGGTGCAATGGATCAACGCCAAGGGCGACAGTGGCAGCGACCTTCGCGGTTTGGAGGAAGCCAGCAAACTGGCAAATGAAGCCACGGCGTTTGTCTAAGATTTATCTATGCGAAGGCCGATGGCAGGTTGACTTTTATGGGGTTATTGATAGAATAAGATGCTGCTTGCCGAAGTGGCGAAACTGGCAGACGCGCTACGTTCAGGGCGTAGTGGGCATTACGCTCGTGTGGGTTCGAATCCCACCTTCGGCACTGCACGAAGCCCGGTCCCGCTCCGGGCTTTTTCGTTTGTATCTTTCCTCAAAACAAAGTGTATCGTCGATTACCCTACTTGGCATTTGAGCCCAGCGTACTGGAAGGTTAAAATAGAATATCCGTTCAGGCGATTTTTCACGCTCCATCAACCCACGGCAGGTAAAAATGAATGAGTTGCTGTCCCCAACAGTTGAAATTACAAAGGCCGCGGGCGCGGTTATCATGGAGTTCTTTGAGTCCTCCTTTGACGTGGAGGATAAATCACCAGACAATCCTGTAACTGACGCCGATTTTGCGGCAGATAAACTATTAAAAGAACGTCTCATGGAGCTCTTGCCCGAAGCTGGCTGGCTCAGCGAAGAGACGGTTGACAACCCCATGCGCCTGCTAAAAGAGTATGTCTGGGTTGTCGATCCACTTGACGGCACAAAAGAGTTTGTCATGGGCATTCCCGAATTTGCCGTATCCGTAGGCCTCGTGCAGGACGGTCGGCCCCAGATTGGCGTCATATTTAATCCGGCAACAGACGAACTGTTTATCGCCGAGAATAAAGGCGGCGTGACCTACAACGGTGAAGAGGTTGAGGTGACTGACCGGCCTCTGGTCGAAGGGGCGCTCGTTCTCGCCAGCCGGACGGAGTGGGATCGCGGCGAATTCGAACCGTTTGAAAGCCTCGTCGAAAACGAAATCGTGGGCAGCATTGCCTACAAACTGGCGCGCGTCGCCGCAGGACAGGCAGACGCCACGTGGAGTCGCGGACCGAAAAATGAGTGGGACGTCTGCGCCGGGGCCCTGATGGTCGTCGAGGCCGGCGGCGCCTGCGTCGATCTAGACGACAAGGACCTTTTCTTTAATCGCCCGCGCCCCAAGGTAAACGGCGTCATTGCCGACAATGGCAAAATCCACGAAGCCGTGATGGCTGCCTTGAAACCGCACGGCGCAGCGCGACCACTCGAGACGTAACGCCTAGAAACCTTGCGCCGGTCTCAGCGCACGTCTCAATCGTCGCCGGATAGAGCACTGGTTAACCAACCATGATCGCAGCAACGGCTACGCGCCTTCGCCAAAACATTCAGCAAGTCATCGTCGGCAAAGACGACGTCATCGACCTGGCTTTGATCGCGCTCCTGTGCGAAGGTCACTTGCTCATTGAGGATGTGCCCGGTACAGGTAAGACGACGCTGGCCAAGACGTTGGCGCGCTCGCTTGGATGCACGTTCCAGCGCATTCAGTTTACGCCCGATCTGCTGCCCTCAGACGTGACCGGCATCTACTTTTACAACCAGAAGGAGCAGGAGTTCCGCTTCCGCTCCGGGCCGGTCTTTTCGCAGATATTGCTTGCCGACGAGATTAATCGCGCAACGCCGCGAACGCAGTCGGCTTTGTTGGAAGCGATGCAGGAGCGACAGGTCACCGTCGACATCGCCACGCATCCCCTACCCAGCCCATTCCTGGTGATGGCCACTCAGAACCCCATCGAGCTTGAAGGAACATTTCCCCTTCCTGAGGCGCAGCTAGATCGCTTTCTATTGCGCATCGAGATTGGCTATCCAGACGAAAACCAGGAAAACGACATCTTGCTGCGCTTCGAACGCGAGGATCCGCTGCAGTCGTTAGACGCCGTCGTCGACCCTGAACAGATATTAGAAATGCAGGTGGGCGTGCGCCACGTTCGCGTGGAAGAGTCGGTCAGGCGCTACGTCGTCAACATCTCGCGCACAACCCGCAGTCATCCAGATATCGAATTGGGCGCCAGCCCCCGCGCCACCATGGGCCTCTATCGCGCCTCACAGGCGCTCGCCGCCATCCGCGGACGCGAGTTTGTTATCCCCGACGACGTCAAAGAGATGGCGCCCTTCGTGCTCACGCACCGCCTCATCGTCAACCCCCAAACGCGGCTGCGCGGTCGCCGTCCCGAAGACGTCATCCGCGAAGTCGTCAACACCGTTCCCGTTCCTGTGGAGTCGACAGCCTGACTCTGGCGGTTTCCCGCCGTTTCAGGCGCCTCGGAGCGATCTGTCTTAGATGGAAAGAACGCCGATCGTCATCGTCAGACGCGGCGATGACAGCGCGGACCAGCAGGGTCCAGAGACACGTGGGCCACAACAATCGCAGCTGCAAGAGGCGATGGCGGCGCGCGGCATGGTGCTGCGCGAAAGCCGGAACAGCATCTTTAGCGAAGCTTGGGTGCCCATGGGCTTCCTGCTCCTCCTCGCCGGTTTCATTGCCGCTCGCAACGCGCCGTTGATGGCGCTGGGCGCCACGTTGCTTGTCATCTACGGCGTCAGCGCCTGGTGGCGCAACAACGCCCTGCGCGGCGTCTTCTACCGCCGCACGTTCGACCGCAAGCGCGTTTTCCCCGGCGAGCCCGTAACAATGACCATCCACGTATCCAACCAGAAGCGTTTGCCCCTGTCGTGGCTGCGTTTCGACGATCACGTGCCCCTTGCGCCACGCGAAGCAGGCGAGCTCGCCGAAGTAATCAGCGACACCCACGGCGAATACCAGCTCAAGAACCTCTTTGCTCTGGGTCCCTTTGGGCAGGAGACGCGCGAATTTACCTTTGTCTTTCCCCGCCGCGGCTTCATCCATTTTGGCCCGGTTTCCTACCACTCCGGCGACATCTTCACACTCTTTACCATTGAACGCGAGCACGACGCCCGCAGCCGCATTGTCGTCTACCCCCGCATATGGCCCCTGGAGCAGCTGGGGTTGCCCGCGAAGGAACCGTTTGGCGACCTGAACGTGCAAAAGAGCCTGTTCACCGATCCCATTCGCACCCAGGGCATTCGTGACTACCATCCGCGCGACCGTTTTCGCGACATCCACTGGAAGGTGTCGGCGCGCCGCGGACAACTCCAGACCAAGGTATACGATCCCTCCACCGGCATGACGCTGGCCATTTTCGTCAACGTCTCTACCATGCGCCGTCACTGGCTGGGGTTCCACCCCGAGCAGCTGGAGCGAGCCATTAGCGTCGCCGCCTCCGCCGCCAACTACGCCGCAGAGCAAAAGTGGGCCATCGGCCTCTACGTCAACGGCGCCGTGCCCCAATCCGATCAGTCCATTCGCGTGCCGCCCGGGCGCTCTCCTGAACAACTCTCACACGTGTTGGAAGCGCTGGCTGCCACGCGCGAGTTTGCCACGGCCTCCATCGAGAAGTTGATGCTGCGCGAGAGCCCGCGCCTGCCCTGGCCCGCGACGATGCTGCTGGTTACCGCATACCTGGACAAAGAGATCACGGCGACGCTGGTGCGCTTGAAAGAAGCCGGCAGGCGTGTGGCGCTCATTTCATTGGCCGACGAAGCGCCGCCCACCCTGCCCGGCATCATCACCTATCACGTGCCGGCAAGCGCCGCGGAGCCCGGCCGACAGGAAGAAGAAGAACACGCCATGCGCAACGTGACAGAACGGTCCCTGGCAGCCATCCCCGCCCCTGAAGACGTCAGACCTGCCGGCGACGGCGATGGCGCGCAATAGAATGATGTCTCTACAAAACTCGCAGGCAGACGGCGCTCAATCTACCTTGTTGGGACGCCCTGATGACAACGGTGCGCGGGCGACCGTTCGCTCGCCGGTCGCCGCTCAACAAGACGCCTCTCCCGCGCGCGTGCTCTGGGCCTATGTCCGCCACGAGTTGCTCTACATCTGTTGGGCCCTCATGGACGTCGCCCTCATCGCGCCCCTGGCCCTCGGCTTCATTTTCTGGACGCGCGACTGGCCCTTAGTCGCGTTCGTCGCCTGGCTATTTCTGGTTTTGCTCATCCCCTTTAACCTGAGCCGTTTGATGAGCATCGCCGGGGTCGAGCTTCGCCGCCAGCGCAACTGGATCATGTTAACCTTTGTGCTGGCCCTTTTTCTGGGCATACGCAGCTTCCTCTTCCAACCCCAATCCCTGATCGACCTTTCCTGGCTTGGCGCGCTCGCCGACCGCATGGTGAACCGGCCGGGAGAACTGTGGCAACGCGAGGTAGCGCTTTTCGTCCTGCTGGCCATGCTGTGGGCGCGCGGGCTGGCGCTCACCGGCCGCTACGTTGCCGTTACCGAGATCGGCTTTCGCCTGCGACTGGGTGGTTTATTCTTCGTTCCCATCATTATCATCCTCAACATCGTTCCGGGGACCGCCAACCCCCTGCCCTTCATCATGCTCTTCTTCCTCGCCGCGCTGGTCGCCGTCGCCGTCTCTCGCGCCGAAGAGGTAGCTCAGCAGGAAACGGCAAAGACCTATCCCATGAGCCCCGGTTGGGTCGGCGGCGTCTTGCTCACCAGCCTCTTTATCGTATCCGCCGCCGCCCTTGTGGGGCTTGCCATCAGCGGCGAGGGTCTCGTACTGCTCGCGCAATGGCTCTCGCCCCTGTGGAACGCCTTCGCCTTTGCCAGCATGGCGGTCGTGACGACGGCCACATATTTATTGCTTTTCTTTCTAGAACCCTTGATGGGGCTCATGCGCGTGATTGGGCGCATGATGGCAAGCGTGGGGTTCATCAGGGAAGGAGTAGAGCTTCCCGAGTTTGCGCCTGCCCCGGCAGAACAACTCCTACTCGAGCTCGGCGATCCACAGAGCAGCGTCTATTTGTGGTTCAATCGCAGCGCCGTCGCCGTGCTTGTCCTGCTGAGCCTCCTCGTCGTCTTCGTGGCCCTTCGCCGTTACTTCCGGCATCGAGAGCTAAGCTTCGGCATGGCTCAAAGAGGCCCGGCGGCAGCCGTCGTCGAAGACCAGGAAGAAGGGTTGGCGCAGCGTTTGCTAAACCGCTTCGGACGCTGGCGCCGCTGGCGCGCCGCTGCCACCGTGCGCCAGCTCTACCACGCCATGTGTCTGGAAGCCGCCGGCCAGGGCCACCCGCGCGATCCGTCCCAGACACCCTTCGAGTACCTGCCGGCCCTTTTCGAAGTCTGGCCCGAAGGCCTTGAAGATGTGCGGCTAATCACAGACGCTTACGTGCGCGTGCGCTATGGGGAAGCCCCAGAGACCGCCGAAGAGCTGGAAGAGATTAGACAGGCGTGGCAACGGCTCCTCGAAAGCGTGGCCTCCGGCTCTCGCGATCCCGGCGTTGACAAACGCCGTCGAGGATCTCCCTAAAATAGTACATTTAGGCTACCCGTTGGCGCCCGGCTGGCTTTGACAGCCCCCTGGCGATATGGTAAGATGCAGGCGTTCTGGCTTACATAAAATTCTGGTCGTGTCGGGCTGAACGTACCCTCTATTACAGAAAATGACGACGTGGAGCGATCGGCTGTGAGTGCACCGATCAGCCGAGAACCTACGCCCATGCGATGAGGCTCCATTCGCCGCTTGACCTGAATCTGAGGCGTCCGCCTACTTGAGGAGTTGCCATGAAATCGCGTACAGAAATGATGGTTGATCGTCTGCGAGACTTACAGACGGGCACGCCAGACATAGAAGCCTCGGCGGTCGTCAGCGTGGACGGCCTCATAATGGCCTCTTCACTGCCAACTGGCGTGGACGAAGATCGCATTTCTGCCATGTCCGCCGCCATGCTTTCGCTCGGCGACCGCATTGCCAGCGAGCTAAGTCGTGGTAGACTTGAGCGCGTATATATTAGCGGTGACGCCGGCATTATTGTGCTCATGGCCGTGGGCGAAGAAGCCGTTTTGACGGTCTTAGCGCGCAGCACGGCAAAGCTGGGCCTGATATTCTTAGATGCGAGACGCACGGCGGAGGACCTGGAGGAACTCTTATAGGCGAAAGGACCACAAGTCGCTCCGGCGACCGGCAAAAAACGACGATTTGAAGTGGGGCATGTCACCCAGGATGACATGCCCCACTTTTTTGTTTGGTAAACGTTCAGGTGCCCGGCACTTAGAACCAGAGATATAGCCTCGGACATTGCGAGCGGAAATGCCGGGCACCTCTGGAAATAAACAAGCGAGGACGGTATGACGAAATACATTTTCTTCACAGGCGGTGTGGTAAGCTCCGTTGGCAAAGGGGTAACGGCCGCCGCATTGGGACGTATTCTGAAGGCCAGGGGACTCACCGTCGCCGTGCAAAAACTGGACCCCTACATCAACGTCGATCCGGGCACCATGTCCCCTTACCAGCACGGCGAAGACTTTGTCACCGAAGACGGTGCGGAGACCGATCTGGACCTGGGCCATTACGAGCGTTTCATAAACATCAACCTGGGGCAAATGTCCAACGTGACAACCGGCCGTGTCTACGCCGAAGTCATCGCCAAAGAACGGCGCGGCGACTATCTGGGCGGCACCATCCAGGTCATTCCTCACATCACCAACGAAATCAAGCGTTTCATTCGCGTCGTCGCCGACACCACGCAAGCCGACGTGGTCATCGTGGAAGTTGGCGGCACCGTGGGCGACATCGAGAGCCTGCCCTTTCTAGAAGCCCTGCGACAGATGCGTTCCGACGTGGGGCGTCAGAACACGCTCTACGTCCACGTCACCTTCCTCCCCTATCTGGAAGCCAGCCGCGAACTGAAGACGAAGCCCACCCAACACAGCGTGCGCGAGCTACGCAGTATCGGCATCCAGCCTGACGTGATCATCGCCCGCGCCGACCACCCACTGCCCGAGGAGCACATCGACAAGATCGCCCTCTTCACGGACGTCGAGCGCGGCGCCGTCATTCCCGCAGTGACCAGCGAAATTCTGTACAGCATCCCCCTTAAAATCGAAGCGACCGGTCTGGGCGATCTCGTCGTGGAGCGCCTGGGACTGGCGGAGCAGGTGCACGAGCCCGATCTCTCCGCCTGGGAAGCGATGATAGAGCGCATCCGCCAGCCGCACGAAAGCATCAAGATCGGCATCGTGGGCAAATATGTCGAGCTGCACGACGCCTACATGAGCGTGCGCGAGGCCCTCTATCACGCCGGCATTGCCACCGACCGTCAGGTCGACGTCGTCTGGATCCACTCCGACACGCTGGAAAAAGAAGGGGGCTGGAAGCAGATGCAAGATCTGGCGGGCATCGTCGTGCCCGGCGGCTTCGGCTACCGCGGCGTCGAAGGCAAGATTAACGCCGCGCGCTGGGCCCGCGAGAATAACGTGCCTTACCTCGGCCTCTGCCTGGGCATGCAGGTGATGTGCATCGAATTCGCCCGCGCCATCTTCGACAGCGACGAGCCCAACAGCACCGAATTTGACGAGACCACCGAGCATCCCGTCATCAGCCTCATGCCCGATCAGCACGACCTTTCCGACATGGGCGGCACCATGCGCCTGGGCTCCTATCCCTGCAGCCTCGTCCCCGGAACCAGGGCCGCCGAAGCCTATGGAGAGTCGCTCATCTCAGAACGCCACCGCCACCGCTGGGAGTTCAACAACCGCTATCGGGACGTGTTCCAATCTCACGGCATGCGCTTCAGCGGGCTCTCGCCTGACAACCGCCTGGTAGAAATCGCCGAACTCGGCAATCATCCCTTCATGCTCGGCAGCCAGTTCCATCCGGAGTTCAAGAGCAGGCCCAACCGCCCGCATCCCCTGTTCACTGCATTTCTAGAGGCAGCCATCGAATACCAGCAAGAAAAACTGCCCGCCAACCCTGAAGGCGTCACCGAGAACGGGCAGGAAGAAGTGCGCGATCACGGAGCAGTTTCTGCAGGATAGAGCCCATCTGCGCCCGCAACGCGCCGGCGCCGGCTTCACTGACATCCTCAATTTGCCCCGCATAACGCTCCCACAGCGTCTGGATCGCCTCCCGAGCATTCGGCGGGCGCTGCACCAGGATCCACTCCAGACTCTCTAGATCGTCCAGAAACTGTTCGTCCGCAGCCGGTTCTTGCCACAACGCCTCCACAGCGCCGGCAATGAAAGCGCGCGCCTCGTGAATCGCCGGCGATTGCCTCGCCTCGCGCAAAGCAAACTCGGCCACGGCCTGCGGTTTATCGACTGTGAGCCCATAGCCGGAAGCAAACGGCGCCACAAAAATATCATAAAGCGCCTCGCCAAGTGAGTCGGCAAAGGCAATTGGATCGGCCAGGAAGTCGTGCAAGGGCTTTTCCTTTCGCTGCAGGTATCCCGGCAACTGTTCCCGGACCACGATCTGCAGCGCTTCCGTGATCCGCGCGTAGCGCGCATCCTCAGCATCAATCTCCCAGTCTCCGCTGCCCAGGCAGTAGAAAGACCAGCACTTGATAGGACGCCACGCCTGGGGCCAGCGACAACCCTGCGGACCCAGATAGATACAGTCGCTCTCCCCCGCGCGCGGCGCAAGCTCCGGAAAAGGCGCATCTAGCAGGGCCAGCGCCAGCGCGTCGAACGTCGTCACTTGCGAAGCGCCCACCACACAGCAACCGCCCTGGCAACGACGACAGTAGGAGAACGTCTGCCATAGGACCAGGTTATAGGCCTTGAACAATGCGCCCACCTCTTCCACAAAGGCTCGCGCGCCCTCCGGCGTCCACGTCACCCCGTCCGGCGCGACGAGTGGCTCGCCGTCCTCTCTCCATTCGCCGACGGCGTCCCGGCACGCGGCAACCAGCTCCGCGTCGCGATGGCGACGCTCGGCA
>CAYSMQ010000001.1:9719-26676 GCA_964432035.1 uncultured Ardenticatenaceae bacterium | reverse complement strand
GCGATGGAACAACCCTTGTTCTGGATGGCGAAGAACGTCCATGCCGTTTCCTCTAACACAATTTATGTAAAGCGAGTTACCAACTCGCTCTACGCTTGCAGCGGCAGGCGCAGGCCCATAATTAGATAAGGCTCGCGCACGCCGCTAAAGGTGAAGCCGCTGCGAATAACGCGCCAGCCGCGCTTGCGGTAGAGGCGCAAACCACGCGTGTCGGCGTCAAGGGTGGAAAGAAGCGCCGTGCGATGCGGGACCGGTTCCAGCAGCGCGTCGTGCAGCCCTTGCCCAACGCCGCGCGCCTGCATCGCCGGGCGCACGGCAAGCTCCACTATCTCAAAAGCGTTGCTAAACCAGGTGCGCACCGTGTCCGGATCCAGCTGCGCCACGACCTGGTCGTGCCACCACTGCCCGGCCTGGCTGGTATAGCCATAGCCAAATCCCACCAGGCTCGTGCCGTCGGGCATCACTGCAGCCACGCAACGAAAGCCGTCGCGCTGCGTGTGGCGCTCCAGCGTGCTGTCAAACTGGCGCACCACGTTTTCCCCTTTCTCATAAGGCGGCGGTCGGAACGCCTGGCGGTAGACGGCAACCAGCTCCTTCCGCCAACGCGCCACGTCGGCGGGAGACAGGCAAACAATCGCGGGCGTGCGTTCCTTGCTTACATTCACAGGTTCAGGCGTTCTCCAGCCGTTGCGCCGTTTCTTGTAATACGCGCAGCGCCTCGTCCACCTCCGCCAGATGCGTGCGGAAGTTAACGATTGCCGCGCGCAGCACGAATTTGCCGTTGACCATCGTGGAGCTGACAAAGATGCGCCCGTCCCGTTGCAGCGCTTCCACGAGCCGCGCGTTAAAGGCGTTGGCGTCGCCGCGTTGCGGCACATAGCGATAGATAGCCACCGACAAATCCGGTGGCGGGCCAACCTCAAAGCCGTCCACGCCCTGTATCTGCTCGTAGAAGTATCGCGTCAGCGCCAACTTCTCTTCCAGCGCAGCGCGAAACGCCGCCACGCCGGCAACCTTCAGCCCCAGCCACAGGCGCAGCCCGCGAAAATGCTTGGTTAATTCCGGCGAGACGTCCGCCGGCGATAGTTCCTCCACGGCATCCAACGTATCCTGCATATAATCCGCCGTTGTCTGGTGCGCGGCAACCAACTGCCGCCGGTCCCGCACCAAAACCGCGCCCGTGCCGTACGGCAGAAAAAGCGTCTTGTGCGGATCCATGACCAGCGAATCGGAGTTCTCCATGCCCCTCAAAATGCGCCGCCCTTCGTCACACAACACAAAGAAACCGCCATACGCCCCGTCTACGTGCAGCCACAGATCGTGGCTGTCTGAAATTTGCGCGATCTCGGGCAACGGGTCGACTGCTCCCGTATTTGTACTGCCCGCGGAAGCCACAACCAGCCAGGGGCGCAACCCGTTTTCTCTGTCCTCGCCAATCAGCCTATCCAGCTCCTCCGGCTTCATGCGATAGCAATCATCCACGGTCACGCGCCGCACGGTGCAGGCGCCCAGACCGGCGACGCGCAGCGCCTTGTCCACCGAATGGTGCGTGTGTTCGGTCAGATAGACGACGGCGCGCCGCACTTCTTCAGGGCCGATGCCACAGGCATCGCGCGCCGTGACCATACCAATGAGGTTTGCCACGCTGCCGCCCGAGGTTAGGTTGCCGGCGTGGCTTTCAGGATAGCCCACCACATCCGCCATCCAATCCAGCAGCATATTTTCGATGCGCACCGCGCCCGGCGAGGCAAAAAAGACGCCCGAATAGCGATTGGCGACCGCCGCCAGGTAGTCGCCCAGGGCAGCATAATAAAGACCGCCGCCGGGAATGTAGCCCAGAAAACGACCCGACGCCGGGTTCACGCCTGGCGTATCCACGTGCTCGCCCAGCAACGCGAGCGCTTCCTCGATGTCCGCCCCCTGCTCGCTCAACGGCGCGTCAAACAGCCCACGACCGTTCTCTTCCGATTGCACGTAAGCTGGGCGGGAGCCAAGCGATTCCAGGAAATTCTGGGCATAGGCGTCCACCTGGCACAGCAGCCGCGCCCGCTGTGCTTCATCCGGTTCCAGCGGTTGCGCCGCCCTCTGCAATGCTTCAATCCTATCTCGCATGCGCCTTACGTCCTCCAGGTCGCGTCGTTGTCAGAATGCCAACAGATCTTGCATGGCGCTGGCGATTTGCGCCACGCCGGGCACCACTGCATTCATCAAATGATAATTGAAAGGAACAGGAACCGAAGGCGCAGCCAGCCGCCTTACCGGCGCGTCCAGATAAATAAACGCATCCTCGGCAATCACCGCCGCGATCTCGGCGCCAAATCCGGCAAACTCGATATCTTCGTGTACGATAAGGCACTTAGACGTTTTGCGTATCGAGGCCAGCACCGTCTCCCGATCCCAGGGCACGATGGTGCGCAGGTCGATAATCTCCACGCTGTCGCCAGCCTCGCGCGCCGCTTCCTCGCAGCGCTCCACCATGGCCCCCCAGGTCACCACCGTCAGCAGCTCGCCCGCCCGCGTAATTTTGGCGCGACCGAACGGCAGCACGTAATCGTCCCCCGGATAAGGCCGGCGCGCCCACGCCGCGTCCATTTGCGCCCGGTGCTCAAAGAAAATGGTGGGATCATCGCTGCGCAACGCCGCGCGCAAGAGCCCCACGGCGTCCTCGGCGTTTGAGGGAAAGGCGATGCGCCAGCCCACCGCGTGCGCGAATTCCACTTCGCCGGTCACGCTGTGCCAGGGATCGCCCACCTTGCGCCCAAAGCCGCCCGCCAGACGCACGACGATGGGCGCCGCAAAACGATTTGCCGTGCGCCAGCGCAGCGTGCCGCAATTGTGCAGCTGCTCCGCGGCGGGATCGGCATACTTACGAAACTGAATCTCAGGCACGGGCATCAGGCCCGCCAGGGCCATGCCCACGGCGCGCCCCACGATGCCTTCCTCGGAGAGGCCGGTGTCAAACACGCGCCCCTCGCCGTACTTGCTCTGCAGCCCCATGGTCGCCGTGTGCACGCCGCCCTTGGCGCCCACATCCTCGCCAAACACCAGACAGCGCGCATTGCGGCCTAATTCCACGTCCAACGTGCGGCGCACCGCTTCGATCATATTGATGCGCCGCGGATCGTCGCCCGCCGGCGCGTCACTGCCCGCCGGCAGCCGCACGCCGCTCGCCAGCAACCCGCCTATCTGCGCCGGGCGCTCGGGATCGGACCACACGTGATCCGAAACGGTGTCGCCGTCCGGCTCCGACTGCGCCAGCGCCGCCTCGCAGGCGCGACGCACCTCGTGCTGCACCTCGGCTTCCAGCGCCTCCCAGTCATCTTCGTCAAACAGCGAGGGAACAAGAAAATCGCGCAGGGCCGGCAGCGGATCGCGCGCCTGCTCCTCTTCTAGCACGTCCGGCGACTTATAGCTCTGGTTGTCATGGCTGGAATGCCCGCTCAGGCGCGGCACGCGCAGGCGCAAGAGCGCGGGCCCTTGCCAGCCGCGCGTGTAGGACACCGCCTCCTGCACCAGACGCGCCGTTTCCTCTGGCTGCGTGCCGCTGCCCTGCCACACGCGCAGGTTGTGGAACCCCTTCAGATTGTCGGCGATGTTGCCGCCCGGCGTTTGCAGCCACTTCTCTACGGAGATGGCGTAATCGTTATCTTCCACCACAAAGAGCAGCGGCAGCTCCAGCGTCGTCGCCATGGTCAGCGCCGACCAGAATCCGTTGGTGGCTACCGCGCCGTCGCCGCCACAGACGACGGCAATGCTGCCCTTCACCTCCTCCGCGCCCAGTTCGCGCACACTGTAACACAGCGCCTGCGCCCAGCCCGCCGCCGGCGTGAATTGCGAGCCCACGTCGCCCGCCATGGGCAAAATCACGGCGCGCCCGCGCGAGGGCATATTGAACACCACGCCCACGTCGCGACCGGCGCTGACGCTGCCGGCGCGCGCCATGCCGCCGGCGAACGCCTCTTCTACGGTCAGTCCGCTGCCCAGCACAAAGGGTCGCGAGCGGTAGTAGACGCTGGCGGCGTCGCCGGGCCGGTCTAAGAGCTGGCTAAGCAAGACCTGGCCCAGTTCGTGCCCGCGCGCCGAAAACTGGTAAAGGACGTCGCCGCCCGGGTATAGCTCATTTTCTTCCATGCCATCCATGGCCCGCGAGGTTAGCGCCAGCCGCGCCACTTCGCGCCAGTCGAAAGGGTCCTCACCATCGAACACGCGCCGTCTCCTTAATCGTTCCAAAAGGGATTGTCCTTGCCGATGTTACAGTAAGGCAAACAGGATGCAACCCCGCAAGCGTGATGCGCCCGGCACCTCTATTCTGGTGCACCCTGCAAGATAAACAGCAGGTGCCGGGCACATGCCATCGAGGGGGTCCTAGGATCATTTGCCTACTTATTTCTCCAGAGGTGCATGCTATACTGATCCCGAAATGGCGCAAAAGGCGCATGAGCCACTCTAGCCCTAACCATTACTATCATCAACGAGTAGGACCAATAAGATATGAGCGGCATTAACACAAGAAAATCTGAGAACACAGGCCAGGCACTGGTTGAGTTCGCTCTGATCATCCTGATCCTGGCTTCTCTAATTTTCGTCATCATCGAAGGCGCTCGCATTTTGCAGGCCGACCTGACCGCCCAGAACGCTGCCCGCGCGGCGGGGCGCTTTGCAGTTACAGGACAATTTGACGCAAGCTGCCTGGCAGACAGCCCACCGTGCGCCGATCCGCGCGTAGAGTCCATCAAGGAAGTTGCGCGCCAGGAGTTGGCCGGTCTACCGTTGACTGACGCCGCCGCTTACGCCGATCCCAACTACTACTTGATCGAGGTTATCGGCACTGACGAAGACGGGAACCAGGTTCCCGACTTCGCCGGCATTCCCGGCGGGCCAGTCATGGTGCGCGTGACGTACCGCGTGGGCATGGTCACGCCGCTCACCCGGCCCATCGCCGAAACTGTGCGCGTCATCGGCCAGGTCGTAATGAACAATGAGCGCTTCACGCAAGTAAGCAATACGACCGGCGGCGATGATGCTCCCGTTCTAACGCCATTTCCCACGCCGGGCCCATCGCCAACGCCGCCTCCTCCCGATCTGGAAGTCAGTAAGCAAGCATCTGTAGATCCGGCCGTCGTCGACGTGCCCTTCATTTATACGATTAACGTCGTCAACCTGGCCGCAACCGACGCCATAGACGTGCAACTGGTGGACGAATTGCCGGCCAATTTCACCTATATGGGCAGCCCCACACACGACGCAAAGTGTAGCGCCACGCCGCCCACCGTCGCCTGTGAGCTAGGTGACATCGCTGGCGACAGTGGTGTCACAGTAGAGCTGGAAGTAAGGGCCAGTTCCCCGGCTACCGATGTCACCAATACCGCGCAAGTGAACTATCCCGGCGAAACCAATACGGGTAATAACGTTGGTGAGGATACGATTGACGTCATCGAACCACCGTCTAATACAACAATTGACGTCAGCAAGGGCGCCTCGGCCACCGTTGTGGCCATCGACGGTGAATTGATCTACTCCATTTCAGTCGTCAATACAGGCGTGGCCGCCGCAGAAAACGTGCAGATTAGCGACGACATTCCGGCCAGTATGACTATCTTGGGAGCGCCTAACCCGTCCCAGGGAGCGTGCAGCGTCAGTGGAAACAGCGTCGCCTGTTCCGTAGGCGAGATTCCGCGCAATGGCAGCGCCACAGTGTCGATCCGCGTGCAGGCAAATCAGCAAGGCACGTTCACTAATACCGTCGATGCTGACGCCGATAATGCCGATCCCGATCAGGATTCGGTTCCCGTTGACGTGCAGGACATCGCCGACCTGGGCGTCACCAAGTCGGCCTCGCAGGATCCAGGTGTCGGCGAAGAGATGACATACTTCGTAAACGTTGTAAACAACGGCCCCGCAGATGCCAGCGGCGTCACAATGCAGGATTCGCTGCCGCCGTCTGTAAGCTTCATTTCGGCGACGCCCTCGCAAGGCACGTGCTCTGAAGCGGGCAACGTTGTCGAGTGCCAGTTAGGAACGATTAATGACGGCGCCGGAGCCACGATTGAACTTGTGGTCGAGCCAGGCGAGGATGGGCCGGTAACCAACAACGTTACAGTCTTTGGCGCTGAGGAAGATCCTTACGCCCCGAACGACGCCTTCATTCTTGACACCGTCATCCAACCACGGGCCGACCTCGCCATCACAAAATCGGGACCGGCTGAAATCAGGGCCGGTGCGGCATTTAAGTATGACATAACAGTGGAAAACCTCGGTCCGTCGAGGGCGCAGGGTGTCACCGTCCAGGACGAGCTTCCACCCGATGTAACCTTTGTTACCGCGGCGACAACTAACGGAACAGATGGCACCTGCAGCGGCACGAACAGCCTGGTGACGTGTAACCTTGGTACGCTTCCGGCCGGCGCCGTGGCCACGCTCGAGATCTGGATTATTCCCCGTAGTGCGCCCGAAGAAGGCGATAACGGCCAGTTCGGCGTTATGAACGTTGCCACCGTAAGTTCCAGCACCATCGATCCGGACCTATCTAACAACAGTAGCAATTCGGTCTTCACCGAAGTGGACGTGAGCCAGGCCTTCATCGCGCTCGACAAGATCTGTGGCTTACCGGACACGCCGGTCACAGTAAGCGGCGGCGGCGTCGACTGGAGCAAACCTGCTGGCCAGAATCTGGTTATCGACTGGATTCCCGACCAGGGACCGACGGTAGAACTCTACAACGGCACAGGCAGCTTACCTCAAAGCGTTACAGTTCCACAGGTCACGATCACCGATCCGGCAAATCCGGAAACCTATACGATTCGAGTTACGCGGCAGAATAAGATAGCTACAGCCGAATTCAGCGTGCCCTGCCCGGCCCCGAACCTGATCATCAGCACGCCGCAACTCATTAGCGAGACGCCAATCGTCGCCGGAGAAACGGTTACCTTCACCGCTGAAGTAAGCAATATTGGCAACCGAGACGCGATCAGCCAGTTCTTCGCGGGCTTGTACGTTGACCCGTCGCCCGCGCCCACCGCCAGCGACACGCACATTGACCAGAGCTTTCGCCAAACAATTGTCGCTCTCAATGGCCTTGCCCAGGGCGCCAGCAAAACCGTTACCTTCACCGTCGAGGCCGGTTTCAGCACGGCGGGAACGCACCAGGTATACGCTGTAGCCGATTCCGATCCTGCGCAAGTCGGCCAAATTAAAGACGAGCACGATGAGACGGACAACATCTCCTCGGCGCTGCAGCTCTCAGTAGACCCGGCATTTACTCCGACGCCTACAGCCTCGCCAACACCCGGCTCCACCGCCACCCCGACGGTCACGCCGACGCCCGGCCCAACGGTTGAGTCCGGCAGCCTGTTTGTCAGTGTGCAGAATGAAGACGCGCAACCACAGGGCAATGCGGAGGTTACGGTGATTGACGAAGACAGCGGCGAGCCCGTTGCAACCGGGTATACGGACATATTCGGTAACCATCTCTTCGAGAGCCTGTCGCCTGGAACGTACACTGTGACCGCCTGTATCACCATTGAGAACAACGACTACTTCGCCTTCGTGACCGGAGTGCTCATTGAACCAGGCGCCGTCGCACAGCGCATCCTTTTCCTGGAGCCTGCACCTGGAGGTTGCACATGAGTTTCGAGGCACGACGAGAGATGGAACACGAACGAATTGCAACGCGGCAAGGCCCGACACGTTACAAGACCGCGCTCATTGCTGCCGTTTTGTTGGCCCTTATGATAGTTCTCTTGGGCAGTATGGATAGCGTCGCTGCACCGGCCGTCGAGCTGTCGTGGGATCCACCCGACCACGTTTCTACCAATGCCGCAAACGGAGCCTTTCGGCCCGTACTGCGCCAGGCGCCAGGCGGCACGCTGGTGGTCGCCTATAACCACGAGAAAGCGAATGGCACACGAAATCCATACTACTCGCGTTCGACTGATGATGGGGTCACCTGGTCCACACCGGCGCCAATCAGAAGCGCCAGCCAACATCTCCGCCAGGTGACGCTCGCTTTGGACAACAATGGCGCGGCGCACGCCGTGTGGCGTAGCGGTTCCGGATTGGCGCACGCAAGGGAAGACCAATGGCCTAACGGCGAAAACACGATCGTCTCCACCGCTGACGTTTTGTTTGATCCATACCTGGTAATTGGCGACGACAACGTATTGCACGTCGTTTGGGCCCAGGCGCACGGGACGCAGGCGCTCCACGATATATTTCACGCCTATTCAACGAATGGCGGCAGCACGTGGAGCACCCCAACCAACCTGATTGTGGACAATGATCGCCATTCGAGCGCACCCGCCGTCGCCGTTGATGCGCAAAACAATCTCCACGTAGTATGGGAAGAGCGTATCTTAGACCTTAGCCTGCCGAATATCACCCGCTATGAGGTTCATTACTTGAAAGGCACTAAGGCCGGCTCCAGCTACAACTGGCCGGCAAACGCGACCGTCCTATCAGGAAACATACCGACCGCGAGGCGACCGGCAATCGTCGCCGACGACAACGACCTTCACGTCAGTTTTGCTCGCCAGACGACAAATGAAGAGCAGTATCCATATTACCGCCGCTTCGTCGCCAGCAGCGGCTGGACCGCTGCCCGCGATGCAAGCAGCGGCAACCCGGTTAGCGTGAACACCAACTCACCATTCTTTCTGATAAGTTCCGTCGCCAACTGCAATAACGGCGTCTACCTATACTACCATGGTTCTGGCCAGACGAACGCCAACGAGCAAATCTTTGGTGTTTCAGATTACGACAGTTGGGGCGCCGTCGACACCGTGACTTCCGACAGCGTGCGTCACATCAATCCTATAGTCATTTGCCGCGGCGGATCGCTCTACATGGTTGTAGAGCGCGTCGAATTGGCTACGCTGAATCACCAGGTGTATTTCACCGCCAGCCGCAATATCAACGGCGTCTTTCTACCAATAATCAACCGACCATGAGGATAGGAACTTTAACGCAGCGATGAGTCGATTAGAGTGGTTTATCAGCGGAGTTCTGGGGCTCTTAATCGTCGTCGGCGCCGCCGCTTTCATGTACTTCAGCGCGGAAAGCGGAGCCGACGCCGGCAGCCAGGATAGCAGCGACGTGGCCGTTCAGGGTAGCGGTCACAGCGCGCGCTCTGCATATGAAGTGGCCGCCGTCACGGCGCGGGAATGGACCCTGGATGCGCAGCTATTAAGTGCCACAGCGTCCTGGCCCGCGGGAAGCGCGCCCTTTGCGCCCGGAGCAGCCGGATGGGGTTTCCAGTTCTACTCCGCGGCGCAGCAAAGCACGGCACTCATAGCCGTCAGCGATGGCCAGGCGCACATCGTCCGTAGCAATAAGGCGACGACAAGCTTAGCGCCGCTCAACATCGACGGCTGGCTGGTAGACAGCCCTCAAATCATAGAGTCTGTGATGGCCGAAGGCGGCCAGCAGTTCCTTGAACACAACAACGCCGCCGCCCTGATCCTCACGCTAAATCTCGTAGATCAGTTTCAATGGAAGGTAAGACTAATCGATACGGAATCTAATAAGAGTTTTCAAATGACAATCAATCCAACAAGCGGCGTGGCGAGCGCACCAATCACGCCCACAGTAGGGGAATGAATCCAATTCTGGGGCCAACGTCTCATGGAGGTTGACATGGTTGCACACATCAAAGGCAAAAATCTGGGTAGGGGCCAAAGTTTAGTCGAAACGGCAATATTTCTACCCATCTTAATCATTCTGCTTGGCGGCGTAGTCGAGGTCAGCAATTTGTTGGTGACGCAGAATCGTGTCACGACGGCCGCCCGGGCCGCCACCGGGTTTGGCGCTGCCAATTTCAAGGGGGAGGATTGGAATGACCCCAACACCTGGGCCGTAGAGATGGCGAACGTCGCTACGAACAACGTAACTGACACGCTCGACCTAGACCCAGAAGTGTGGGACATCTATACGGTCAAGGCCACCCTCAACCCCGCTGCCACGGCCTTCGACGAGTGGAACGCGCAGCACGCTTATGGCAATAACAGCGTCACGGCTGCCGACGAGTGGTCCGCCATGGAGCAAGACGTGCAGGCTGACGTACTGGATGCGTTGGATCCGTCTCAAGTGGGGCTGCAGGTCGTTGCCACCGTGGCCTTCCACGATCGTAACTCGCTACTGGGATTAAACGCCTTTAACATCGGCCAGCTAACAAGAGTCCGAGGCCTCAGCGTGATGCGCGTTTCGGACCCCACGCCCTACGCTGGCTGCGATGCTTTCCCCATTGCCGTGAGTTTGTACAACAACTCCGTACACCCTAATGGTACACCGAACATACCAGCGGGTGAGGAGGAATTCCCCTTCGAAACCGGCGCCAATTACGGCGGTGAAAATTACCATTGGCGCGGTTGGTCCGACGGCGACGATCCACCCATCTACGAAGTTGGCGACACCGGTCAGTTCCCGGCCAACGTGCCCGGCGTGCCCATTAACCAAGCGAATCCCGGCTACCTGTACCTCACTAAACAGGCCACTGAGAGCGACAGCAGCGGTTTTGGTTGGTTACGATGGATAAACGATACGAGCGGCGGCAGCAATAGCTCCCAGGCGCTCGCCGACAGCCTCGATTACCCTGGCAACGCTCAATCCTATAATTATCCCCCCTGGTCAGATGACGGCCTTGGTCGCTATGACATCATCTCGGTGAGCACCGGCGCTATTGCTTCGGCCAAGGACGTCATGCGCGAGCACGTAGACACCGACGGCCGGACCTTGAAGCTGATTGTCTTCACGCCCACCGGCATTCGCGGCGGCGATTGGAACGGCGACTCCTACGGCACCAACGGAAGCGGTAGCAGCCTGGAATACGAAATCTATGGTTTCGTCGTGGTCAAAGTCATCGCCTGGTACCTTCCGGGTAACAACAACTGGCTACTGTTTGAATTCGTTCGCTGGGACGACAGTTGTCCATAACAGAACAAAGAAGGAATGCAATGAGCATGATAGAGCAGACTATACCTGAGAACGAACGAAACAAATCTAACGAAGCCGGCCAGAGCATCGTGCTCATTGCTTTCATGATCATCGGATTGCTAGCGTTCGTGGGCCTGGCAGCGGACACGGGCTTCCTCTTTGCTCGTAGCTCGCAGTTTAGCTCCGCCGTCGACGCCGCGGCTCTTGCCGGCGTCGTCGAACTCCACCAGAACGGCGCCGTCGACGTCAACAGCGCTATCGATCGCGCCGGCGAGTTTCTCAACGCAAACGGCTGGCCCATCGCCCAGGCCATTTCTATCACCGGCAGCGTAGGCCAAACAGACCTGGGTATTCCCGAGTTCTACTACACCGTCACCTGGCCCGTTGAAACCCACTTCATGCGCTTGCTGGCCTTCGAAGAGGTGCCCATCACGCGCTCTTCGACGGCCGCCTATTACGCGCTGACTAATATGCCCGTTTCCACGCACTTCGATCGCAGTATGGTGCGCATGGGTAATCTGTTTCTGATGGGACCCAACAGTTGCACTGACCAGGGCGACCCGGTGTCATCGCCCTCCGCCGCTCAGGGCGTAGCCAACCCCGACTATCCACTGACGAATGGCATCTACGAGTACCGCATCCGCGTGCCCGCCGACTTCATCACCGACACCAACCAGAGCAACGTCATCGTACAGCTTTTCGATCCGGACACGGTCAACACGCGGTTAGGCAATGCGGCAACCGTGGAGCACTTCGACGGAACGACGAGCAATCTCTCCTGCAGCAGTGCGGGAAACGGCGACAGTTGCGTTATTAACACCGGAGAGCCGGTGAGCGGCAACCCCTTGTGGCTCGTACGCGTGGATGAAACGTGGACTGCGCGCAGCAATCCTGACGACCCCTGCCCCACGGCCGCGCCCGGTAGCCCATTGGGCAACAGCACATTTACCCGCTACGAATTATTCTATCGCGACGAGGATGACTCTCGCGTTGACGTAGGCGCCTTCGAGTCCAACGCTAGCAATTCGGCCACCACGGACATGAAGTGGGTGACGCCCGGGGTGGACATTGCGGCCGCCAGCGGCACGTTTAACGTCAATCTCAATAACGTTCCACTGGACGACAACGACAACTACAACCTGTTATTACACGTACGGTCGCTTTCCGGAACCTCCAAGAACGCCTTCGATATCTGGGCCGGTCCCGCGGGTCTGCAAAGCACGACCGATCTGCAACAGGACATCAATGAGCGCAACTTACAGGTGCTCACAACGCCCGGAATGGGCAACCGCTATGGTGTGGAAGTGTATGGACAAGGCTACCTGCCGATTACCGTCTACCGGCCGGGCGAAGTTACGCTCCCAATCGCCGCCGTGGATGCCGTGCAGGGCGGCGGAACCATATACGCCTCGGTGTTCGACTTTGACCAGAACGCCAACGATCCGCTTGAATACGGCTATGATACCATTGCACCCAGCGATTATCTGGTCACACGCTCCGCCGTCTGTGAAGGGAGCACCAACTGCTACAATAAGTGGGTTCGACCACAGCATGTTCTCGGTATTCCAACTGCCGGCAACAATATCGCCTTCTATGGCGGCTTTCTAACGGTCACTTACAACAACGGCGGAGGAAGTAACCCCCCGCGAGACGAACTCGTGTGGTCCGTCCGCGTCACCGCAGGCCGACCCTTCCTCACGCGTTAGTAGATAGCGACGCCGAAAAAAGGCCACCCGCCCTCCCGGGAAGATCTCCGGGAGGGCTTTTTCGTTTGAGTGCATGAAAGAACCCCGAAAGCTTGCAATCGCTCGCGTTCTCGATTTCCAGGCTGCTTCACGAGCACGCTGAGCGACGCCTTGTCAAGTTCATACCTACTACGGAGTACTAGGATTAATTGGCTAGCCCTCTTCCGAAAGCTGTCTGATATACTGAATTCAACTTTGTGGAAAAGGAGCAGGGGAAACGCGACCTAAAGGTCGTTTGTCTCCCCCGAGTAGGAAACAATAAAATATGAGCGGCAATAGTAAGAAGTGCCATGGTGGCGCGGGACAGGCCCTGGCAGAGTTTGCGCTGATCATCATCGTCGTCCTGATGATGATGTTCATCATCCTCGAAGCCGGTCGCGTCTTGTGGGCCTGGGTCACAGTTCAGGGCGCGGCGCGCGACGGTGCGCGCTACGCTGTGACCGGACAGGAAGGCTGCGAGGCCGGCTACGATCGCGTAGACTGCGTCATCACGACGACCTACCGGTCGCTTTCAGCTCTTCCCCTCAACCAGAATCCGGATGCGGCCTTTGAAGAGGATAACTACTATCTAATCGAAGTCTTTGGCGTAGATGATAGCGGGCAGTTGCAGCCCGACTTTGCCGGCACACCCGGTCAACCGATGATCGTGCGCGTCATCTATCGCGTGCCCATTGTCACGCCATTCTTCCGTCCCATCCGGCAAAGCATCTCTGTCTTTGGTCAGGTCACGATGAACAACGAGCAGTGGGGCAGTCTGGGCGGCGCCACGGCCGGCGTGGGCCTACCGCCACCCCTGCCCGAGCTTCCCACGCCTGGCGTCACACCCTCGCCCACGGCGACGCCCACCGAAGGACCGTCGCCGTCACCCACGGCCACAAACACAGCCACGGCGACGCCAACGGCCACACGCTGTCCTACCCAGTTCGACGGCGTGCTGGTACAAGATGAAACTATCGCCGGCGTCACCGGCGAGCTGGACTCGCAGGTATCCCTGTTCGACATGAGCGTGACCGCCACCCCAGGCCTGCCGCGCTTCATCGGCTCGGCCATTCTAATCGATCGCGACGGCCACGCCTGCGACGGCTACCTCGACGTATCCGTCAGCCCACCGCTCGTCGGCGGCCACACAATTCTGGTGCGCAACGACGAGCCGGGTGACGGTTCCTCCGACGTGGCCATTGTGCTCACTGGGACGCCAACCCCCACGCCGTCGCCCACCAACACGCCCGCGCCCACGAACACGCCCACCAACACGCCCACCATAGCGCCGACGGCCACGCCATCTGGTCCTTTCCTGGCCCTTTTCCCCACCTGCGGTTTTGGACCCGATGTGACAATAAACGTGCAAGGTTACAACTTCCCGTCGGGTTCCATCAATCTCTTCTGGCGACTTGAAGGACAGTCGCCCGCCTTCCAGGGTACGGCAAACGGCCCCAGCTTTAACCAACAATGGGAACTGTTCGGCGTTCCCGATGGCGTTCACCAGGTTCGCGCCTCTGCCGGCGGCAGTACTTACACAGCCAACTTCCGTGTGCCCTGCCCCAATATGACGGCCACGCCACCTGCCAATACACCGACGCCGACGCCCGCGCCGGCCGACCTGATCATCAGCGGCCCTGTGCTCGTCAGCACGCCGCCCATCGTCGAGTACCGGCCCTTACAGTTCGAGTACGTCATCAGCAATATCGGCGACGAGGACGTAGATACCCAGTTCTTCACCGACGCCTATATTGATCCACCGCCCGCAGAAGTGGGAGAAGACGCCATCGACGTCGCCTTTAGCGACGGCTACCAGGCCTCCAGTGCGTTAGCCGCCGGGGCCACAAGAGTCATTACGATCAACGTGCCCCTGGGCTTTACCGGCGGCCTGAAAGGCACGCGCACCGTCTACGGTATGGTTGACTCCCTCTTGCAGATCGACGAAGGCGACGAAACGAACAACCTGACCGACCCGCTCTTTGTAGACGACGTCACGCCCGCGCCCTCGCCCACGCCTACGGCCACACCGTCGGGTTCTGAATCCATCTCCGGACAGGTGATGGCCTACATCGGCAATTGGTCGCCACAGCACCGCGCGAGAGTCTGGCTTGTCGATACGGATACGGGCACAGTGAGCGCCGGTCCTTTGCAGACTGAATACGACGGCCGCTATGGTTTCAACGCCGTTTCAGACGGAACCTATAGTCTGGTCGGTTGCATCGTTGTCGACGGGCTGGAATACGTCGGAACACGTCCGGGTGTGTTGCCCGGTGACGTGTTTGCCGACATTTTTATGGAGGCCAGCGCGGTGGGTTGTCCGTACCGCCCCTGAGTCTGAACAACTTGTCTTGGAAGATAGTGATGGAACGTTTACACCAACTGCCGATGAATAGGATGTTGATCTTGACCACGCTGCTCTTTTTGCTGGTCATTGCCGGCTATACGGCGGCGCAGGATAACGGCATTCTAATCCCGCCCCTGGCCCCCACCTGGCAGACGCAGCCTCCGGGCCAGCTGCTGTCTACGGGCGCACCGCACGGCGCTGATGGCGCCATCGCCGCCAAAGCGCCCAACAGCAGCGAGATCATGGTCGTCTACAATCATCGCGTAACGGGCCCATCAAATCGCGATCCTTACTATACGCTATTCAACGGGCAGAACTGGTCCACGCCCGCGCCTGTTGTGACCAGCGCCGGCACCGACTCCGCACAATTGGCGCTGGCCTACGACAACAATAATGTCGCCCACCTGATCTGGGAAGAACCAAACGACGGCCTCTATCACATCGCTTATAAGAACGGTAGCTGGGGCGCATCGCGCCTGATCGCCTCGGAAAGTATGCGACTGTTCGGCACCAGCATTAGCGCGCTGAGCCCGCAGGTTATCGATGTGGCCTGGGCCACACGAACCAGCCTGACAGAGAACCCCAATATTTACCATTCGCGCTCCACAGACGGCGGCGATACCTGGTCCACACCCGTGCCCGTCACCCAGAGCCAGGCGACGTCCCGTTCTCCCCAGATCGTGCACGACGCCAGCGGCAACCTGCATCTGGTGTGGCAGGAACGGACGGCCGGGGGCGGCGACGAGATTCGCTACGCGGGCGGCTTACCGTGGACGCAGCCGGCCGTCGTTTCGCCCGCCAATCATGAACAGGCGCGGCGCCCCTCGCTCACGCCCTGGGGCAGTTCCATATACATGGCCTATACCAATTCTCAAGACGTGGACACTGAGAATGCCGACCAGTGGGCCTACTTTAGACGCTGTCCCGGCAACTGCACGTCGCCTTCCAGCTGGAGCACGCCCATCAACGTCTCCGGACAACCGGTGCGTGTCAACGAAAGCGCGCCCTTTGACCTGATTGCCAACGTCTCGCGCCACGAGGGTTGCACCTATATTTTCTACCATGGTTTCATACAGGCTGTCTCTTCCAACGAAGTCATCTGGAATGTGAACAGCTGTGACGCCTGGAGCGCCGGCGGCCGCGATCAGGTCACGGGCTTTGACATGCGCGGCATCTACCCGCAGGTGGTCATCGACGGAGATGATATTCACCTAGTGTACGAGTGGGTTGAAGGCAGCGAACATCAGATTTATACCATGCACGGCACGCTGCCCGAAGGCCACGTGCCCGGCGGAGAGGGCGATGTTTATCTGCCCTTCCAGGCCAAACCATAACGTGAGAAATCGGATGTCTCGCACAACATCTTTAACGCCAAGTGACCAACCAAGACATCCGATTTCTATAAAGGACTAACACGACCAAGATAGGAGTAGATTAGAGTGGATCCTAACCGCCGTTCTCGGCCTCCTGCTGGTGGTCGTTCTAGTGATGGGGCTATTACTCTGGCTGCGTCCCGGCATCGGCACGGCGCCGCCGTTGCCCACCGTGGACGCGCCGGTAGCGCCCACGCCCAGCCTGGCGCGTAACACGGCGCTGCTTGCCTTTAGCAGCGCAGAGGCCGAAGCGCGGGCCTGGCAACCCGACGCCCGGCTCGTGCAGGCCTCGGCTACCTGGACACAGGGCGCCGGCCGCGAGGATCTGTTGAGTGGCAGGGCCAGCTGGGACTTCACCTTCATCTCCCCGTCGGCCGGCGCCACGGCTGTGTTTTCCGTTATCGAGGATGAGCCGCAACTGATCGCCGAAAACGACTTGCAGCGCGAGGTGGCCGTGCAGGCATCTCGTGCACCACGGCCGCGGGTAGCCGTGCCACGTACCGCACGCCGCGCAGCGCGGGTACGCCAGGCGGCCGTGTCCCGCCGCGCCGGAATCGACCGAACCTGGCGGATTCTTTAGGAAACCGGGC
>CAYSMQ010000001.1:0-9709 GCA_964432035.1 uncultured Ardenticatenaceae bacterium | reverse complement strand
CAGCGCGAGGTGGCCGTGCAGGACGTATCAGGCTGGCGTCTGGATAGCCCTGACGCCATCGCGCGCGTGATGGAAGAGGGTGGCGAAGCCTTCCTGCGCGGCGCGGGCACAACAACCATGAAGGCATCGCTGGACACGGCGCGCCATCCAGACAAAATTGAATGGTTCATCTCTTTAATCTCTAAATATTCGGGTAATTCATTCACGGCCCGCATTGACGCTACCAGCGGGGACGTACTGGCCATCGAGACAAGCTCGCCTTAGGGGCCGCGCCGTCTGGACGGTCAAGGAATCGTTAGTAAAGCAATGAGGGGTAAAAAACAATGAAGCAAAACAACCCACCAGAAAAATTGGTGAAGAAGCAGTTTGGTCAGAGTCTGGTGGAAACCGCTCTGTTCATGCCCGTCCTGCTCATCATGATCGTCGGCCTGGTAGAGGTGAGCCAGATGGTCATCACGCAAAATCGCATCAGCACCGCCGCCCGCAACGCGGCCCGCTTTGGCGCCCAGGGCGGTGAAGACCTCGGTATGCAGCACGTCACGCTTAACACGGTGACGCAAACGCTCGATCTGAACAGCGGCGTGTGGGACGTCTTCTCCCTGCGCGGCGAGCTAGACTCCGATGGCGATCTGCCCGAAGACAATTTCAGCTGGCAGCACATCTACGGCGACGGCATGACGCAGGCCTTTACCGACACCATGACCAGTGAGTCCTGGGAGGACCTCCGCCAGGAGATCGTGGATAGCCTCACCTATAAGGGCAGCAGTCCCGCCAACCTCAAGTTCGTCGGCGTGCTTATCCTGCACGACATAGACACTATCCTGGGTCTGGATGTGATTCCCGCGCTCGTTGGCCGCAACACGGTCCGCGGCTTTAGCATCATGCGCAACAGCGCCCTGGCCACCACCGTCACCGAGTCAGAAGGCTGCGGCTCCGCCTACCCACTGATTATTGAGCAGGGCATCCGTTCTATCACCAAAGAGCAGTTTGACGCGATTGATTTCGAGTACCCAACTTCACCAGTGCCTAGCTACAATAACTTTCCGAACCACGTGCCCGAGAGAGACCTTCTGGGCGCTGCGCGTGAAGGCGATTTGTTCCTGCTTAACGTACTTCAGGGCGTCAACAACCAGGAGGCTGGACTCCTCTTTTGGGGTCAACCGCCGAATAGTCACGCCACCCTCGTCGAAAGTATGTCTTATCCTCCCAATAGCCACCTCTACCAGGAACCACAGGATTCTACTGACACCGAGATGCACGTCGGCGACGAAGTCTGGCGTTCCTCTGTAAATCATCAGCAGTTTCAACAGCAGCTCTTACCCGTGATAGAAAACCACATTGACGTCGGGCGCTCGTTGCGCCTGCTACTGTGGGACAATGATGAAGGGCCGGCAGCTTCCCAGTTCACGATCACCGGCTTTGCCGTCTTCAAGATTCGCGCCTATGGGGACGATGGCGGCCCGCGCGGCAACTGGCTATTGCTGGAGCTTTCCCACATCGATTATTCCTGTGGGCAACAGGACCAGGACCAGGAGTAACGAAACTTGCACTACCGCTTTAGAGGTATCAGGACCATGATTATTCGATTTTTGCAACCGTTTATGAGTAACCTACAAGACCTGGACCGCGAGCGCGGGCAGAGCATCGTGCTAATTGCCCTGGGCCTCGTCGGCCTGCTGGCCATGGTCGGTCTGGCGGTTGACGTGGGCCTGGTCTATGCACGCAACGCGCAACTGTCTAACGCCGTCGACGCCGCCGCCTTGGCCGGCGTCGTAGAGCTAAATCGCGACGCCAATGAGCAGCAAAACGCGCTGGACCGCGCCGCGGAGTTTCTCAACGCCAACAACATTCCCGTGCCCGCCATCGAGAACACGATGGACAACGGTCTCTACGCCTTTGACGCCGACCCTGATTCAGCCACCCTGGGCGCGCGCACCTTTGCCATCACCGTGACGCAGCCCGTCGATCTCTTCTTCCTGCGCGTAATTGGACGCGACACAATTAACGTCACCGAGTCGGCCACGGCATCCAACTTTCCCCTGGCCGACATCTACGCCAGCCGTCGCGTGGAAACCGGCGCCCTGAGCACCTCCAACCAGGCTGTCTTCGGGCCCAATCTTTGCGTCGATTTCGGCGATCCCTTTTCCTCTTTTAGCGACCCCCTGGCACAACAGTATCGGGCGCGTTGGCTGGGCAACGCCAACCAGCGTGCCTACCGCTATCGCATTCTGATTCCTGAAAACTATGAAGACCAGCTCTGTACTGGCGGCGACGGCACAGGGTCACTCTGCGACGTGGTGCGCGTCGAGATCTTTGACGCCGATTCTTGGAATCAAGACGGAAACCAGGATACGGTCGTGCGCACACAAAATGCCATCGACTATGGCAATTTGGACGAGGACGACTGGGAAGTAAGTGGAAGCTGCGATAGCGACCGCAAGAATCCCTGTCTCATAGACACAGGTGAGCAGGAGATTGCCGACGATCACGGTCTGAGCGTCGATCACATCAATCCCTGGTGGTTCCGCCGTATCGACGAGAATCGTGGCGCGGGCAGCCCGCCGGGAAACGGCGCGTGCAGCGAACCCGGTAACTACACTGTGGGCTACAATACCATCACCCGTTACACACTCTTTTACTTCCAGCGCTCGCCAGACGGCGTCATCCAGCGCGTCAACCTCGCCACTTACTACGGACAATCTGCCACCGGACGCGATGCGCAATTTAGCAGCGACGCTGAAGAGTATTTAACCACAGACATGCGCTGGATATCGCCCGGCGCAGAGCCCAACTTCGACCAGCCTGAACAAGTATACGCCTACTGCGATCCCAGCGTGCAAAGGCCCGGCAGGGATGGCTGTACAGACGGATCCGACGGACCGGGCAGCGGCTTCGAGATCGATATCAGCGACGACCTTGTCAGCATCGTCAGAGACGACGACAGCGGCGCCCGCTACATCTACATGGAAGTGGAAACGATTAGCGGCGCTTCCGAAAACGGCTACGAGCTCTGGGCCGGTCCGCGCACCTATGTGAACAGCGTCTCCAGCAATGTCAACGCGCGCAACGTACAGGTCGTCAATAACCCTAGCAGTCACAGCTCGCAAGGCGTGACCGTCTTTGGTCTAGGCCACCTGCCCCTGAATTCCAATGTTAACAATCGCGTGGAAATCCCCCTCATCTACGTGGGCCCCGAATACGCGGGCACCTCGGTCTACGTCAGCAACTACGACTCCGATTCCGGAGCTAGCGGTCCGGTTGTCTTCTACTTTGACTCCATCGGCTGCAAAGATCCTGAGGACGAAGATCTCAGCAAATGCGACTGGTTCAAATCCTTCGCCACAAGCGGTCCCGATCCTGACGGCGAAACAGGCCGCTGCACCATTGGCGTTAATTGCAATCGCCTCTTCGTCGATCCACCCTATCGCATCGACATTCCTACTTACGACGAGGCCGAATGCGACCCTGATAACTTCGACATCGACGTTTGCACGCCCTTCTACGGCGGTCGTCTCATGGTAAGTTACGACGGCGGTCAACATGACACCTATCATTGGAACATCTCACTGAGCGGTCTACCTTATCTCATCCGATAAAGCGAGTGAACAATGCAGCGCACCATGACACCGGCGCCCGACAACGGCGACACGAAAACTGTCCAACGCGGCCAAAGCCTATCCGAGTACGCGCTCTTCATGGTCATCGTCGGTATTGCGCTCGTGGTCGTCGCCAACGTACTGGAGCCGGCCATTGAAGATCTTTTCGAGGAATTTGCCGATAGCGCGCCCATGGCGCCGCCCAGCCTCGCGGGCTACACACCCCCGCCCACATACACGCCTGTGGTCACAAACACACCAGGTCCACCGCCTACCAGCACATCTGCGCCGCTCCATACAGCGACGCTAACGAATACACCCACCGCCACCGCTACTGCAACCGCAACACCCACGGCAACGAAGGTTCCGACTGTATACGTCGCCGATATTGACGACACATCGACTAATCCCGGCGGTAGCTCATGGGCACCAGAGGCGGAAATCCAGATCGTTACGTCTGATGCTGGCCCTGTCAACAATGCCCTGGTTTCCGGTTACTTTGACGGAACCGAATGGACGACTTGTGTTACGGACACTTCGGGCTGGTGTTCTGTTTCAACATCTCGAGGGAATGGCACGAAGACAGTCACCTTTGAAGTCACTAATGTGAATTACTCGACCTACGATTACGATCCGACAGAGAATGCGGATCCAGATGGCGACAGCGATGGAACAGAAATAACACTCAATCGCCCATAGCGCAGGTTCGTAGTAAGCGCTTTAACCGGCAGAAATGCGCTGAAGCGCTCACTACGAGCCGGCCTTCCAGCGCCTATCTAACGCCAAAGACAACTCCTCCCACGCCCACTCATTTTCCTCGTTTTCTAGAGCTGTACGCAGCGCCCCAAGTGCTTGCTGCCCACCAATCTGCCCCAGGGCCCACGCCGCGTGCCCGCGAACCATGGGCTTATCATCTTCCAACAGCGCCACCAGCGCCGGTACAGCCTCCTCGCTGCCCCAATTTCCCGCTGCCACGCAGGCGTTGCGCACCAGGCGCGGGCGCTTGATGCGCTTGATGGGGCTGTGCGCAAAGCGGCGGGCGAACGTCTCCTCGTTCAGCGTTAGCAGCGAGAGCAATGGCGGCGCCGCCTGGTCCACGCGCGAGGGGCGAAAGGCCAACTCCTTACTCTTGGGCGCGAAGCGATTGAAGGGGCACACCGCCTGGCACACGTCACAGCCGTAGACCCAGTTACCCATCAGCTGGCGCATCTCGCGCGGAATCCAGCCCTTCAGCTCGATGGTCAGGTAAGAAATACAGCGGCGTGCATCCAGCACGTAGGGCTTCGGAAAGGCGTCGGTGGGACAGGCATCCAGGCAGCGGCGGCACGAGCCACAGCCGGGCATCGGTCGCGCCTCGTCTGGCGGCAGCGCCATGGTGGTCAGAATCTCACCCAGGAAAAAATAGGAACCGCGCTGGGGCCCAATGAGCATCGTATTCTTGCCCGTGAAGCCCAGGCCCGCCGACTCCGCGTGGTCTCGTTCCAGGATGGCGCCCGTATCCACGTAGACGCGATGCTGCACCTCGCCGCCGCCCTGCGCCTGCAGCCACGCCGCCAGCGCCTCCAGGCGCGGCGTCATCGCCTCGTGATAATCGATGCCCCAGGCATAATTGGAGATACGCCCCCGCGACGGGTCCTCGGTCACCTCCGGCGGCAGCTGCAACGTCTGGTAATCCAGCGCCACGCAGATAATCGACTGCACGCCCGGCAAAATAACCGCCGGATCCTGCCGCCGCACCACCCGATCCGGCCGCGCCATATAGCCCATCTTGCCGTGATACTCATTCTCGATCCACCGCAAATAAGCATCCAACCGCCGCCCCGGCGCAGCAGAAACCACCCCCGCCACGCTGAAGCCAAGTTTCCGCGCCTCGGCCTTGAGGGCTAAAGCGGAGACTGGGGACTGGGGACTAGAGACTGTCATCGCTCAGGTCCAAGACCACAGACGGCTGACCGCAGATCGCGAGACAACCAGAAATCCGATTTCTCAAGCAACCCTGGGTTGCCGAAATCCGATTCCTCGACCAATCTCCAATCTCCAGTCTCCACTCAACCAATCTCCAGTCTCCACTCAACCAATCTCCAACCTCCAACTATTCGCATCTCCCCAATCCATGGTATAATGCCGCAACGCGATGTGCCAGAGATCTTAATAGGAGATAATGAAGCATGCTTGACATTAGCGTCCAATCATTAAAACGCGTGGACCTCATAACCGTTTCCGGGCGCGTCGACAGTAGTACAGCGCCGGAATTGGAAGAAACGTTGGAAGACCGTATCGACGAAGGTCGCTACAACCTCGTATTGGAAATGTCAGGCGTCAGTTACCTGAGTAGCGCCGGTCTGCGCGCGTTGGTGGCAGCCCTACGCACCTGCAAGAAAAAGGGCGGCGATGTGCGCATCGCCAATCCATCCGAGCGCGTGGCCGAAGTCATGGCCCTTGCCGGTCTCGATACGCTATTCACAATGTACGATGACGTTACGATCGCCGTCGGAAGCTACTGATTCCAAGAATGGTCACGCCGAGCGATGGCGGCCTTATCGACGCCGGACAACTGTTCACGTTCCGTGACTCTGCCACTTACATGGACGAAAAAAGCGACAGCCTGACAGTTCCAGGACGCTACGCCGAAATAAGGCACATATGTGACTTTGTCGCCGATGGCGCCAACCAGGCGGGCTTTGACGAAGACGCCATCTTTCAGGTGCAACTGGCCTGTGACGAAGCCTGTACCAATATCATCGAACACACCTACGAAGCGGAGGACGCCGGCAAAATCCACATCAGTTGGGAAATCAGCCGGCGTTACTTCAAGATAGTCATCGAAGACAACGGCAAACGTTTTGATCCCGGAGACATTCCCCCTGCCCCCGTTCCACCGGCCCCTGTGCAGGTTGACGACGACGAGGACTTAGACGTCAGGGTCGGCGGCCTCGGCGTGTACTTCATGCGCAAGCTGATGGACGATGTTAACTTCGAGTACCAGGAGGGCAGTGGCAACATTCTGACGATGGTCAAGCGTTTGCCCAAACAGTAAGGAACATGAGCATTTCCACCGAAGAGATAGGCCACGGAACCTCGTTAGTCAGCGTTGCCGGGCGCCTCGATCAGACGCTGACGCCCGATCTTGAGGCACAACTGAACGCGCTGCTGGAAGAAGGCCATAACCGCATCGTGATCGACTTGACCGAAGTCACCTACATCAATAGCGGCGGACTGCGCTGTCTGGTGACCGCCTGGCGCAAGGCCAAAAAGGATGGCGGAAACGTCGTACTCACCGGCCTGCGCGCGCGGGTCAACGAAGTGTTCAACATGGTTGGATTCGACAAAGTGTTCGACGTCTATCCCAGCCGCGCGCTTGCCATGCAGTCCTGGCAAGACGAGTAAGAAAACCGGCACCCGCCAGGCGCGGATTGCCGCAATGAGTATAGCAACCCGCAATGTGGGAACTGCTCCGGGATATCTTTCTGCAACCAGGCGGTCTATCGGGGCCGTCTTTTTCATTCGTCCTCGTCGTTCTGCTGCTGGGCCTACTCACGGCGGGCCTGCTCCTGTTTCTCCTACGTCGTCGCTACCGCTTGCGCCAATCCTCAATCCTGCGCCGCGTCTCCGAGCTGGAAACGCTGAGCGACGCCGGCCGCTCGCTTGTCGAAGCCCAGCTAGACATCCAGGCGCTCTGTAACCTGATTGCCCAAGAGGCAGGCAAGATCATCGACACCTCCACCTTTCAAATTGGCCTCTTCAGCGATCATCGCTATGAGATCGTCTACTGGCGCGTGGAGGGCCGGCGCCGCGACCCCGCCGTCTTTGACCTTGACGACGACGGCGGCCTGGTTGGATGGGTTCGTGACCATCGCCAGCCCGTGCTGGTGCGCGACTTTGACCAGGAGCTGGACACCTTGCCCGCGCGCCCGCGCTACGTCGGCGACGCGCCGCCCCGCTCCGGACTTTTCGTGCCCCTGCTCAGCGGCGACCAGACCCTGGGCCTCATTGCCGCGCAGAGCCAGGAACCGCAGCATTTTACCCAGGACGACCTGCGCCGCCTGTCTATCCTGGCCAACCAAAGCGCATCGGCAATCGCCAACGCGCGTCTCTTTGAAGAGGAACGGACGCGCGCGGCGCAGCTGGAGCTGGTGGGGCAAATCGCTCAGCAGGTCAACGTCATCCAGGAGCTGGACGAGCTGTTTAACCAGGTGGTTTCGCTGACGCTGGAAACGTTCGGTTTTCATCCCGTCAGCATCTTCGGCATCGACAACGTCAGCGGTGAGGCCATCATCCAGGCCAGCAGTATCGAGGGCATCGAGGCCGGTCAGATTCACGTGCCGCCCGGCCTGGGCCTCATCGGCGCCGCCGTCGCCACGCGCCAGACCATCGTCTCTAACTACACCCTTGAAGACGAGCGCTTCGTGTCCAACTTAGAGGACGAATCAGAGTACATGACGCGCGCCGAAATCGCCGTTCCCCTCATTGTGGACGAGCAACTGCTCGGCGTCCTGGACGTGCAGAGCGACGAACCGGGCGTCTTTACGGCGCGCGAACAGATGGTGCTCGAAGCCCTGGCGGCGCAGATAGCCAGCGCCATTCACAAGACGCGGCAACTGGCGGCGCAACGAGAACAGGCCTGGGTGACGACGGCGCAATTGCAGGTAGCCGACGCCATACGCCAGAGCACGAACATGGAGGAGTTGCTCACCGCAGTCACGCGTCTGACGCCGCTGCTCGTCGGCGTGGAACATTGCGCCGTCCTTCTTTGGGACCAACAACTTGAGGCCTACGAAGGCGCCGGAGTGTATGGCCTGCCCTCCGGCGCCGCGGCGCAATTCCGGGAGACGACGCTGCGCATCGGCGATTGGAGTCCCCTGGACGCCGTACACGTGGGCATGGCCCGGCTACAGACAGACAAGCGCGCGCCGTGGCTGGAGCGTTTTCACGAAGACCAGCCGCTCATCCTCTACCCGCTCGTAGCCAAGGGCCAGATGGTGGGCGTGATGATTGTGGACGAGCCGGCGCAACCCCCCATGGCCATTAAAGGCTACGTCTCTGAAAGCTTTTTCGAGCGCCAGGACGAATTGCTGCGCAATGTGGCCAACCAGGCGGCGCAGGCCGTAGAAAGCGAGCAACTGCACATCGCGCAACAGGAGGAAGCGTGGGTCAACACCGCCCTGCTGCAGGTGGCAGAAGCCGTCAACAGCCTAATCGACCTTGACGAAATCCTGGACACCATCGTGCGCTTTGTGCCCCTGCTTGTGGGCGTTGATACCTGTCTCATCCTCATTTGGGATGCTGAAAGTGAAACCTTCCACGCCGGCCCCAGTTACGGCATCGACGAGATGGGGCGTGGTCTCATCGACTCCTTCGAAATCGAGGCCACGGAGTTTCCAAATATGGAACCCAAGGCCGTGGATCCGCCCACCCCGGGCACAACGTTGTTTAAGATTCAGCTTCCCAACTGGCTGCATGACGTGATGGGCGCCGCCGTCGCCGACGTGCTGCCGCTCTACGCGCGCAGCAGCCTGGTGGGCGCCCTTGTCGTGGGCCCCTCGCCCCACGAGCGTCCCCTTTCCGGCCGCCGCCTGAGCATTCTGACCGGCATCGCCCAACAGGCGGCGATCGCCGTGGTCAACGACAACCTCTACAAAGAAGCCGCCGAGCGTAACAGGCTGGAACAAGAGCTGGATGTTGCGCGCCAGATCCAGGCCAGCTTTATCCCGCCCGGCAACCCCCGCATTCCCCACTGTGACGTCGCCAGCTTTTGGCAGGCCGCGCGCCAGGTCAGCGGGGATTTTTATGACTTTCTAGAGCTACCCAACCACCGTTGGGGCATCGTCATCGCCGACGTCGCCGACAAAGGGGTGCCGGCTGCGCTGTTTATGGCGCTGAGCCGAACTATCATCCGCACCATTGCCCTCAGTCGCTTTGAGGCCGCCACGGCCCTGGAACGCGCCAACCGCATCATTTGGAACGATACAACGTCCGATCTCTTTGTGACCGCCTTCTATGCCATCTGGGAGCCCGATACGCGGACGCTGTCCTACGGAAACGCGGGTCACAATCCGCCGCTCCTCATCCGCGCCGACGGCGACAACGAACTGCTAGGCGGCGACGGCATGGCC